>JANOHG010000079.1:0-1563 GCA_031406375.1 Archangiaceae bacterium
GCCAGCGCCAGCGGCACCGCTTTCGCGCGCATCCCACCGTGCGATGCAACTCGCAAATGACGTACGCGCACATGATGTTGAATTGCGCGATGAGTTCGGGGGCGCAGGGGCAACTCGAGCGCGCGGTGGAACTGTTCGGACTCTCGGCCCGAGCGCACGACAAGATCCGGAAGCTCGCATTGACCCGGGCGGACCTTCAGGGCCACGAGCGCATCACCGACGAAGACATGCAGTTCGCGATCAACTGCCGCGTGGTCGACCGGCGCGCATGGGTTGGGCACGGCCAGGGTCCATCTGGCGTGGTCGACCAGAGGTTGAACACCCTCATCTACCCGCAGCGAAAAACAGGAGGTGGCAAATGAATCGCAAGTCGATGCAGTCAGAGTTCTCGGTGGACAAGGTCGAGCGCGAGTTGATGCAGGGAATTCTCTCGGGTCGGTACCGAGCAAACGAGTGCCTTCCGGCGATAGATCGGCTCTGCGCGAACCTAGGGGTGGCGTATCAAACGGTTCGGTTCGCGGTAGGAAGGCTTCTCGTCCGCGGTGTTGTGTTGGCGGTTCCCGAAGGTAAGCGCGTGGTCGAGCTTCAGGCGTCGATCGATCTCAAGCTACTGTTCGAGGTAATCGACCAAGCCGCAGACGAGCCTGCGCGGAAGTGGAATTTGGCGGCGCAAGTGTGCGGCTTCCTCAGGTTCTTGCTCAATGAGGTCGTCGATCGGGCGGCGCGCCATCGCGAGCAAACTCAACTTGAGTGGATGGAGCATCTGGCGCGGATGGTTGGCGATCGCGTCGCGTTGAAAACCTCGCGTCGCGAGATCGGAGAATGCGAGTTGCAGCTGATGCGAATTCTGGCCGCCGCCTCGGGGTGCATCACGCACACTGCGATCATCAACTCGATGAAGTCGCTGTTTGTGTCCGACCTATTGGTTTCAGGATGCGAACCGATTGTGCCAGCCGCGGATTATTGGGCGTTGGTGGAAGCAATCGGCAGAAAGGATTCTTCTCGGGCGCGAGAGGTCATCGACACCGCCTGGTGGCGAATGGAAGAGCACTGTCTTGAAGAGCTCAAGAAGCTCGGTTGGACAGAGACGCCAACCGGCGCAACGCCCGGGGGCGCATAGCGCAGCTCGACTGTGTTCTTGTCGCTCGACCGGATGACGCCCCCTGGGCTGCCCGCACTTCGAGAATGAGGAATGGTGGCGCGTTAAGCGCCGAATCGAAGGGCCGATTGCGCCCAGAAGGGAACAACGAAGTTGGTCCAGCGGGCGCCGAACCAGACGCGTGTGGTCGCCGCATGTGCAGGGACTCACCCAGTTTCTTTCGTTCTCAAGCCCGGAAAGTGTCGGTGATGTACCCGGTCCAAAGTGTCGGCCATCTCCCGATTGCTCAAACCGAGGAACCGAGCAACCGAGCAACCGAGGAACCGAGGAACCGAGCAACCGAGCAACCGAGGAACCGAGCAACCGAGCAACCGAGCAACCGAGCAACCGAGCAACCGAGCAACCGAGCAACCGAGCAACCGAGCAACCGAGCAACCGAGCAACCGAGCAACCGAGCAACCGAG
>JANOHG010000082.1:0-7470 GCA_031406375.1 Archangiaceae bacterium
CTGGGTGGCATTTGCTTTGTGATTGATGGCGGCCGCATGGGTGGCCGAAGCCAGAATATTGTTGCTGCTGTCTTTTAGTCGCAACTGAAGTCCCGAGCTTCCCGTGACCCCAAAGCTGTAAATGTGACCCGCCACGCCGCTGAACGAGAAGACGTCAACGTCAGCGCCAGACTCGAGGTTGGCGGTCTTCGGCGAGGTTGGAACCATCAGAGGGGTAGCGGTGGCGAGGGTGTCACCATGATCGTCGAGTCCGAGATCCTCGAGCGCAAACGTGTAGGAGTTTGGCGCCCAGTTGTAACCTGCGGCGACATCGACGGTGTAGGTGCCAGCCGTCGGCGCTTCGTACGAAACCGTAGCGGTTGTTCCGAACGAGTTGGAAGTGGTTGCAACGCTCACCCCAATGGCGTTGCGCATCGTCAGCATGCAGTCCGAGGAATTTGAGGAGGTACAGCTGAATTTGTAAATGTGCTGTGCGACCGCGGAAAAGCTGAATACGTCGACATCGGTGGGTGTTTCAAGTGAGCCATTGGCCGGTGCGTTGGATGCTGAGATTGGGCTTGCCGAGACACGATCATCTCCGAAGTCATCAGGCCCCAGGTTTTGCAAACGGTAGGAATAGCTGGTTCCAATTCCGTTGCTCGAGTTCGAGAACACTTCGACGTAGTAGGTGGCTGAAACCGTTGCTTCGATTGAGACGACAGACGCAGTCGAAGAGCTGGTCTGCACCACGAAACCCGAAGCGCTCTTCAGTCGCAACTGGCAGCCGCTGTTTGAGCTGCTCGCACTGAGGCAGGTAAATCGGAAAACATTGGGAGCAGTGGCAGTGAAGCTGAACACGTCGATGTCTGTGCCGTATTCGAGAACACCGACCGCAAGAGACGATGACGCAATGATTGCGGTGGCAGACGCAAGCGTGTCCCCCACGTCATCAAGACCGAGGTCTTCGACAACCATTGTGTAGCTGCCGACGGTGCCGTAGCCCCCGCCGCTGGAACTGTTGACACTGACTTGTGCGTAGACAATACCTGGTGCCCCACTTTCCCATGACGCTGAGCCTCCTGAGCCAGAGTTCGTCGTGAGTGGCGTTCCCGCGGCACTGAGCAGCTGGGGGTAGCAATAGTTCAGCCCCATGCCTGGGGCACATGTCACTCGGTAGACGTGATTGGCGAGCGTCGAGAACGAAAAGACGTCTTTGTCGCTGGCGGTTTCGATTCGGCCCGCAGTTTGCGCACCGACGACGACAGTACTGGCTGTGGTCGGAGTGTCCCCAAAGTCATCGACGCCGAGGTCTTCGAATCGGTAAGTGTAGCTCGTGGACGAGCCACCGTACCCATACTGCGAGGACACGCGGATGAAGAACGGGCCGGCCTGGGTAAACTCGTAGGAAAGGATCGACGAATAGCCGGAAGAACTGCTCGCCAGAACGGTTCCGGCTGCATCGCTGATGGTGGTGAGGCAGCCGTAGTAGCTGGCCATCGATGGGTTGCACAGGAACGAGTAGATGTGCCCGACCTCGGCGTTGAAGGTGAACACATCAGCGTCGTCGTTGACCTCGAACATCGCAGGCACCGACGCGGCGCTTGGGGTGAGAGTTGTTGCTTCTGCCGTCACGTCTCCGTGATCATCGGGGCCGCGATCATTGAGCTCGAGTTCGAAGTGCCCGATGTTTCCGGTCGTCCCTGCGCTGACACGCAAGTAGAAGTCTTCACTCGCCTTCGAGCGGGTGACAATCGTCGCCGACGAGCCCGCCGAACGGCGCACCACGGTGGTGCCGTCGGCTGCGACGAGCTCGAGCGTAAGTCCCGGAAAGGCGACGTTGCCGGCATCGAGCGGGAAGTAGCCAGCGTCGGCGCGAGACGACGCGAACGAGTACTTGTTGCCGGCTGAAAGCGGCACGCGCACGACGTCAAGGTCGGTGGGAAACTGCAGGTCACCGGAAAAGAGTCCGCCAATCGCGGCGGGGGTCGCAAGATCGGTCGTGTCTGCATAGTCATCGAGACCAAGGTCCGACGCGACGATGTCGTAGGCGCCGGTGTCGTTTGCACGAAAGCCGCGAACGCGAACGTAGCTCACGCCTGTCGTCTGGGCTTTGAAGCGGGTCGTGGCCAAAGCGCTTCCGCGGTGATCGAAGCCCAACGGCGTGGCACCGTCGGCGGCGTACGCGTCAATGTACAGCGCCAGGTTGCCGGTCGCCGTCGCGCTCACGGCGTAGACGTGGCCAGCTTCGGTGGTCATTTGAAACCAATCAGAATCACCTGGCGGCGAGACCGTATGCCCAACGACGACCATGGTGTCTGCGCGGAGGTCACCGCCCAACATTGGACACTCGTCTGGTTCGAACGTGTCGCTGGTTCCGCCGGTGTGCTGAAGAGTGCAATCGAAGACTTTGTCTTTGCTGCACCCGCCGTCTTGCGGCGCGTACCCGGCGTTGCATGAGCAGCGGGCCGTGTTCCCGGTCACAGCGCACGTCGTCTGGTTCTTCACAGTGCACAGATTGGGCGAACAGGGAGTCATCAACAGACACTGACCATTGCTGTCATAAGAGCCAGGATCGCAGCCGCACTGCACTGCGTCGTTCACCACCGTGCAGGCACCGCGGTTGTGTTGCGTGCAAGGGTTGGGATTGCACTTGTCGAGCACCGGAGTCTTCGCCGGCACGCACGCGAGCCCTTGGGGGCGGAAGTCGGCGTCGCACAAACACGCGGGCCTGGTGACGTCGAGGACACAGTGTCCTTTGCCGCACATCACGCCATCGCACGCCTTTGCGAACGAATCGTTGGGAACCCCACCTGAGCACCCGGCAAGGAAGACGAGTGCGGTCAACGGCAGGGTTTTCAGCATGGTTGGTACTCCGGAACCGGCGTTGAGGAACAATGAAGAAATGCGCCCGACTACGACCGGTTAGGTCGCATGGGCTCTGACGTGGCCGCGCCATGCACCAATCATTCCAATCGAAAAAAGCCAATGTGCGGCGGGTGGTGGCGGTGAGGCGAAATGTGCTGCGCCATGCTCTGCACGACAAGGTGCCCATGCCCGCGACGTCACGGTGTCAAGCGGCGCGCGAAGAGCGATTGTGCCTCGCGCGAAGAGCGATTGTGCCTCGCGCAATCGCGATTGAACCAGGGCGTGGGTGTCACACTCGCCAAGCCGAGCGGGCCGAGAACAACGGCCCGCTGGCAGGAGAGCGTCGTGCTTGGAAGCCAACGACCGCGCGACATTTCGGCCACTCGCCGAGCTGGGGCGTCGCGCCCGTCTCGAATGCCTACGGCTTCCAGCAGGCAGCAGCACAAACGTTACCGATGCACGCGTAGCTTTGACACTGCGAGGCGACGTTGCAGGGTTGACCATTGGCGAGCAACGGAGTGCAGGTCGTTACCGCGGCCTGCCCGCAGAATCCTTCAGCGCAGAGCGTGCCGTTGCTTCCTCCAGAACAGGCTCCGCCATCGAGTGAATACCCGGGTTGGCAAACACCGTTGTTGCAATTCAGCATGTTTTTGCAATCTGCGGGGGCTGCGCACGCTCCACCAACGTCAGAGAATGGCCGGCAAACAGAGCCAGTGCTGCCCGGCCCACACCATAGGCCAGCCTGGCACTGGTTGGTGCTGGTACACACCACATTGGCCGCGCGACGAGTGGCACAAGTGTTTGCGGAGCAAAACTCGCTCTCTAGACAGAACGTGCCTTGACGTTGCCCGTTGATTCCCGGCGACTGTTCACCGGTTTCACATCGACCGCCAGCGGTGGTGTTGTACTGCTTTTGACAGGTATCGAAACCCTGACTGTCGGTCGCGCAGGTCAACTCGTAGCGCGTGCGGCCCGAACGCAAACATTCCTGGCCAGCCTTGAGGCAGGTCGCGTTCTCCGGTTTGCCGGGCAGGCACTTGGCGTTCGCCTGATTGGGACCCGTCGCAGCACATACATTTCCTGGCCCGCACTCTTCCTGGTTTGCAGAGGCGAACGCGCAGCCGGCATCGATTGACGTATAGCTCCGACAGGCCTGGACCTTTTGGCCGTCTGCGCCAAGACAAAAACTCCGCGTCGGGTCGCACTGCGAATCTCCATCGCACGTCGTCATCCCAGCATCTGCGTTGAGGTGCGGTTGACAGGTTCCACAGATTGCGAGCTGCGCAATGTTGCACCACCCCTTGATGCATTCGCCATCGCTGGTGCAGTTACCGCCCACGTTCGTGGAAGGCGTCACAAACAAAGCCGGCATGCACTTTTTGGCGGCTTCATTGACATCGCGCACACATGTGTTGGCTGGGTAAACCGCATCCAGGCACGCCAAATATTTGGCCGCATCGAGCGCCGCGCGCCCATTCGCCCAACCCGCCGCCCCGATATTGCAGCCGAGTTCGTTCGCATACAGCGCCTCGCACTTTGCGCGTTCGCCAGGCGCAACGACGGCGTTGGGGCGCGCCTGATTGTCTGCCAGGTCCGTACGACAGCGAATGTAGAAGTCACACTTCCTCTTCGCGACATCGAGGCAGACGTTGTTTGCGTTGACGCCGCCATCGACCGGCGAACCGCCACCTGTCCCGCCACCCGCCGCGCCGCCGCCCGCGGATCCGCCTGCGCCGCCGCCCGCCGCGCCTCCTCCTGAACCACCGCCACCATCAACGCCGCCGTCACCTTCTTCGCCACCGCCGGTTCCTCCGGTTGTGCCACCGCCGGATCCTCCCGTTGCGCCACCGCCCGCGCCACCTCCGGTGCCATTTCCTCCACCTGAAGCGCCGCCGGCTCCGCCGTCGCAAGGTTGCCCGTTGCAATCAGTGACGGGCGCAAGGCCACACGCGCAGCCAGCAGAAGCCAAGACCAAAATCGAAGTTGAGACGAGAATGCGGATCATAGAGTGAGCCCCTTTGCGGGCGCACCCTATCCATCTTGGTAGAGTCCGGCCAGATGACGTCACCAAAGGACACCGAGCGCCTGGCCAAGATTCTTCTCAAGGCCAAAGTGATTGACGAGCTCCAGCTGCGCAGCGCGATGGCCAAGCTTGGACGTTGGGGTGGGCGGCTTCCCAAAGTGCTCGCCGACCTCGGCTTCGCCGACGAAGACGACATCACCGCGGCGATTGGCAAGGCGCTCGGCCACCCGGTGACCCAGCTTGGAACAACCATCAAGGACGCCCAGGCGATCTCGAAGCTCGACGTGAAGTTCTGCGATGAGCACGTGGTGTTTCCGGTGGGGATAAAAGACCGGATGCTCTCGTTGGCGATGGTTGACCCCTCGGAGCTCGATGTCGTCGATGCCGTGAAGGCCCGCTGCGGCACTCGAGTGAACCCGCTGCTTGCCAGCGAGACTTCGATTCGGCGGGCGATCATGCGGCACTACCGAGGCCAGGAGCCGAAGATCATCAGCAACCGTGCGCGAACGGCGGTGACCAGCGACGCTTCGACCGATGACGACGTCAAATTCGAAGTCGACATGGCGCCCGCGCCCAAACCGCAAGTGTTCACTGCGGACCCGCTGCGGAAGTCCGCCGGCGTCGCATTCACGCAGCAAGAGCTCGCGAAGCTCGAGGCGGCGCAACTGAATCAGTCGAAAACAGCGACGATTCTGAAGGCGGTCGAAGCGCTGCTCACCGAGAAGGGCCTGTTGCCACGACGGTGAAGCGGCTGCGGATCTGCTTTAAGAGCCGCCATGCAAGTCCTCACCGTCGGGAAAGCGCGTGAAGCTCGGTTTGACTGCGGCCGTTGGTCGACTCGAGCCGCCAACGCTTCGCGGCCCCAAGTCGCGGGCGGCGGGTACCAGCACGATGTGTACGAAGGGCACTTCACCGGTGACTTCGACCGCGCGGCCGACGCGCTGTTGAGCTACAAAATCTTCGCGCCCGATCGAATGTTCGCTCACGTCTGCACCGCCGACCATCGGGTCGCCGTTGGTGCAACCATCGTCCAGCGGGTTGCGTTCGGACCAACGGCGATTGAGACCGCGGTGCGGGTGATTGAGGTCGAGCGCACCGCAGATCGCGCTTTTTTCGCCTACGCCACACTCGAAGGGCACCCTGAACAGGGCATCGCGTCTTTCGCTGTTTTGAGGCCTGGCAGGCTACAGCTCGAGGCCTGGTCACGCGCAGGCAACCTTCTGGCTCGTCTGGGGCAACCTGTTTCCAGGGCTTTGCAACGCGCGCTCACCAAGGAAGCGGTCACGTCGTTCTGCGCATCGGTCAAGTAGCCGCAGAGGGAACCACCTGCATACGCTTCCCGGATAATTCCAACTCGCCCTCATCCTGGAGCCGTATGTCGATAATCGGTGATGCCTTTCGCAGTGTCGTGAGAACAGTCGCCAAGGCAGAAAAAGCAGTCGTCGCAGAAGTGAAGGCCGACGTCAAAGCCGTGTCCCAAATGGTCCAAACGGTCAAAGACAACTTCGACCCGTCGATGCTGGGTACGGGTGGCGCGCCGGCAGGGTTTGGCAAGGACCTGGTTGAGACGTTGAAGAAGAACCTGATGACGCCCGACGTCTTCACCGATGCCCATGAGCAGTACCTTTACGCGACCGAGAAGGGCAAGCCGAAGGAGCTGATGCGTGAGCTGGTTGACAGGCTGAAGGACGCCGATGGCGACCCGAACCTTTCCAAAGGCGAGCGGGCCAAGCTCGACCGGGCGATTCAAGACGTTCATGGCGGCTCGATTCCGAAGTTCACCGACAACTTGCTGGCGCACCTCGGCGGCGCTTTCAACCGACCCAAACCGCTCAACGAGACTGAGGTGCGCGCGATTGCTGGCAGGCTCGGCATCTCGCTGAAGGGCACGGGCAACGCCGACACCGTTCTGCTCAAACCGGGAAGCGAAGGCGACAAGTACGTTCGGTCGCTGCCGATTCAAGGCGAAGCTCAGGGCGTGGGTCCGAAGGTGACCCGTGATTACAAGGTCGAGATCAACGGTGCTGACGCGAACAAGGTGTTCGCGGATCTCCAGAACAACTTCCCCAAGTACATCGATCCGAAAGAGGCCCACTTCTACCCGACGAAGTCACCCGTCGGCGTCGGCGACCGGTTCTACATCGAGTCGCATATGGAATCGCCTATCGACGGCACCGGCCTTCCTAACGATGTGAAAACCGGAGTTGAAGTCCTTTCGGCCAACACCACAGGAAACCCGAAGACGTTCACGCTTGCGACGCTGAAGAATCACCCCGAGGCGGGGAAGATCACCTTTAGCGTGAAGGATCTTGGCGGCGGCAAGGTCGAGGTCTCGATTCATTCCGAAGCGAAGTTTGGCGGGCGCGCGGCGCAGGCAGCTTATGGCGCCGTCGGAAAAGACTCACAGACCCGCATCTGGGAAGGGTTCCTGTCGCGTGCGGTACAGCACAGCGGTGGAACCCAAGCCGCGCCTGCAACCTTCGGCTTCAAAGAGGATTAACTGGCAGGCAGCTGGGCGCCGAGCATCGCGGCGCCCACGACGCCACTGTCTTCACCCAACGCTGCGAGGCCGACCTTCAGGCCGACACGACTGGCCGCCAGCG
>JANOHG010000091.1:0-1716 GCA_031406375.1 Archangiaceae bacterium
GGTGCATCTTCGAGCACGTGTACTTCGCGCGCAGCGACACCGAGCTCTATGGGCTGTCGGTATTCGAGACGCGCAAGAAGCTCGGAATGCAGCTGGCCAAAGAGCAGCCAGCCAGCGCCGACGTGGTCATTGCGGTACCCGATTCGGGTGTTCCAGCAGCGATCGGCTATGCGCAGGCAAGCGGTCTGCCGTACGACATGGGGCTCATTCGCAGCCACTACGTCGGCCGCACTTTCATCGAGCCCCAGCAGTCGATTCGCCACTTCGGAGTGAAGCTCAAGCTCTCGGCGGTACGCGCCACCCTGAAGGACAAACGGGTGGTGGTAGTCGACGACTCGATCGTTCGCGGCACCACGTCCCGGAAGATTGTGAAGATGTTGAAGGATGCGGGTGCGCGCGAGGTCCACGTGCGGATCGCGAGTCCGCCAACGACGTGGCCTTGCTACTACGGCATTGACACGCCCTCGCGACAGGAACTGATCGCCGCGTCGCATTCGGTCGAAGAGATTGCGAAGTACATCACTGCTGATTCGTTGGGCTACCTCACGCTCGATGGTTTGCATGCTGCCGTCGGCGACCCAGAACGCAAGTCGTTCTGCTCGGCCTGCTTTTCCGGCGACTACCTGACGGCTTTGAAGAGCTAAAAAATGATGAGCGCATTGGGCTGATAGCCCTGACGGGATCACGGCGCTTCGAACGCCCGCATGTCTTCGGGCAGTGGCGACTCGAACGACACCTGCTGGCCAGTTCCCGGATGTTCGAAGCTGATCTTCGCCGCGTGGAGTGCGTGCCTGCGCAAGCGAAGTCTTACCCAGGCTTCGGGTTCCAACACATGCTTGCTAAAGCGATCAAAGTAGCCAGGATCGAAGCCGTACATCTTGTCGCCCACCAGCGGGAAGCCGGCCTGTTGCAGATGAATGCGAATCTGGTGCTGGCGGCCAGTGCGCGGGAAACAGCGAAGGCGGGCGAACGGCGCGCCGTCACGGCTGAAGCGCCGTTCGACCCGGAACCCCGTCTGCGCCGCCTTTCCATTTTCCCGGTCGATGCGCACCGCAATGCGGATCAGTTCGGTGCCTTCGGAAATCGGCGCATCGACTTCGAAGGCATCGTCAGGCGGGTGTCCTTCGCAAAACGCGACGTATTCCTTGTGAACTTCCGAGCCGGTGAACGCCAACCCGAGCGCTTGGCTCACCTTTGTCGAACGCGCGCAGACCAGCAGCCCCGACGTCTCGCGGTCCAGTCGGTGAGCAGGCCACGCCTCTTCTCCACGCGCCTTCAGTTGTGACACCAACGTTCCGTGGTGATAGCGCGCCGTCGGGTGAATCGGCAGCCCGGCAGGCTTGTCGAGGATCAGCAGCCATGCGTCGCGGAAGATTTCCTTCACCTCGTCCGCATGTGGCACTTCGGGCTCAGGCAACGCTTTGCGACGCAGCTTGAACTTCAGGCCTGCCACCACCAGCGTCGAAGGTTTGAGCTTTCGATCGCTTAACAGCTCATTCTCGATGATTGACTGCACGCGCGTACGAGAGAGCCTGCGGATCTTGGCGCACAGATAACGATCCAGTCGCCACCCAGCGAAGTTGGGTTCGACGCAGAATTCCATCTCGATGAAGTCGGTGGCCAGCTCGTTCGAGAGGAGTTTTCCGACGTCGGCCATCTGATGCCCTAAGCACCCCTTAACATCGGTTGCGCAATGCAGCCCGCCAGGGACCCGAA
>JANOHG010000099.1:0-2106 GCA_031406375.1 Archangiaceae bacterium
GGCTGCAATATCCACATCACAATCGCAAACGTCACCGAGAAGCAGTTCGCCGAAGCCAATCGCTTACGCCGAAATGTGTACGAAATGGTCGCTTATCTGGACGACGAAATCGCCAATGAAGCGAAAGGCGCCGGCAATAAGATCGCGTACTTCATGACCCACCCGCTGATGAGCACCCAAAATCGCCCCTACGGTCGCGAAGGCGCGCTCTCGGTGACCCACGTCGAGAAGGCGTTGCTGTTGTGCAACACGCTCGAAGTGCACAACGGCGCGCGCACGATGGCGCTCAATCAACTCACCGAACGCATGGTGCGCTCGGTCGACCGCGCCACCATCGAACGGCTGTCCAACACCCACGACCTTCCAGCCAAGGGGCCGACGCCGTGGCTGAAGGGCCTGGTTGCAGGTTCGGACGACCACGCAGGCATCAATCCGGGTCGAACCTGGACGGAGGTCGCTTTGGCGCGTGAGGTGTTGACCCCCAACACGCTGATTGAGGCCATTCGCCGCAAAGACACCCGCCCTGCTGGCATCCACGGGGGCCCAGTGACCCTCGCTCACTCGCTGCTGAAGTTGCTCTACGACGGCAGCAAGCGACAGAACCAGGCGCGGGCCAAAACGGTTTCGATCAACGGCCCGATTCTCGCGCTCTTGCGGCTGGTGTTCGATTCGTCTTCAGAACGGCTGCATCAGAAGGCGATGTTCCAGGCGAAGAAGTTCTTTCGCCAGTTCGACAACCCGCGCGGAGCCGGGGTGCCGTTCGAGAAGCTGCTCGAGACCGAAGTGTACGAGTTGCTGGCCGACGAGGAATTCCGGGCTTCACTGCGAGAGACGAGCTCGACCGACGACCGAATCTTTCTGATGATGGGTACGTTGGTGAATCGGATTCTTGCCCGCTACATCGACAACCTGCGCGGCATCAGCTCGATGAACCTGGTCTGTGCAATCAAAGAAGGCGTCGCGCTGATCGCTTCGAACCTCTTCGTCTCATTGCCGTACCTGCTGTCGTTTCTGCAGCAGAGCACCGACTGCCGCATCTCGGGTGACGTGCGCAAGGCGTTCAAGATGGAGGAACGTCAGCGGCTGGTGCTGCTCACCGACACGTTCTTCGAAATCAACGGAGTGTCCGCCACCATCAAGCGAATGATTCGCGAGGCGATGCGCCGCAACGCCGACCTCACCGTGGTGACCTGCCTCAGCGCCGAAGAGCACGCGCAGTACTGCTCAGAGCCCGAGATTCGACGCTTCATCGATGCGGGTCGGCTGAAGATCTTCACTTCGGTCGCCAGCCGCGACTTCCCCGAGTACGAGGGGTTCAAGATTCGCTTTCCGCCGCTGCTCGATCTGCTGAAATACCTTCAGGAAGCTGGCTTCACCAAGATGCAGATCAGCACTCCTGGAATCATCGGGCTGATGGGGCTGCTCGCTGCGAAGACGCTGCAAATTGAAACGGCGGCCACCTACCACACCAGTGTTCCCGAGTACGTCGAGAACTACACCCGCGACAAGAGTCTCGAGGCGTTGGCGTGGAAATACATGATCCTCTTCTACCATTCGGTGGACGAGGTGCTGGTGCCCTCGAAGTTCATCGCGCGCCTGTTGCACCAGCGCGGTCTGCGAAACCGAAAGCTGCTCATCCTCGACCGCTGGGTCGACGTCGAACGCTTTACTCCAAAGAAACGGCTCGTCGGCTTCTGGCGCAAGTACGGCATCGAGCATGAAGAGAGCCTCGTCAAGTTCGTCTACGTCGGCCGGGTCGGCGTCGAGAAAGATCTTCACCTTGCAGCCATTGCGTACCGGAAGCTGCGCGAGACGCGCAAAGACGCCCACCTGATCATCATCGGCGATGGGCCTTACCGGAAAGAGCTTGAACGCTTGCTCGAGGGGCTGCCGACCACGTTCACCGGATTTGTCGAAGGCGAGGACTTGCCGCGCGCAATCGCCTCGGCCGATGTGAAGCTATTCCCGAGCACGACCGACACCTGGGGCAACGCTCCGCTGGAAGCACAGGCATGCGGCCTGCCGGTGGTGGTCTCGGACATCGGTGGTCCAGCCGAGCTGATGCAAGACGGAGTGACCGGCTTCAAGGTGAAGTCGCGTGACGTG
>JANOHG010000185.1:0-6743 GCA_031406375.1 Archangiaceae bacterium
GTACAGGTAGCCGATGAACGCGACCGCGATCAGCAAGCATACCAGCAGCGCCGCGGTGGTGGTTCCGACGAAGGACGCGTGAATGAGCCGGGCGCGGTAGGACAACTGCTTCAGCTCTTCGACAGATCTCGCTCGAGCGGCATCAACCTGGCTCAAAGCCAACGACTCGACGCGGCGAGCGCGATCGACGACTCGGCCAAGTCGCAACGAGAGGACACTGAGGATTCCGGCGATCGCGGTGAGGAGGAAGACCGGCGCGACCGCGAGCTGAATCGTTCGAGTGATGTCTGCGAGGTGCGACTCGTTCATCGCGTCGAGGGCGGGCGAGCGAGGCTGAACAGCATCGACGCGAAGCGCGAGGGAAGGTGAGCGATTCGCAGCGTGACGTTGGGATGGTTCGGAGCCCAGACGAGAAAGACTTCGTCGAGGAACTCTTCACCGACGTCGGCCACGCCGGTGAAGTCGAGCGTCACTTCGCCAGCATCGATCCCGTCGAGCAGCAACCGCGCTGACAAGCGGTACAGCGAACCCGCAGAGGCGACATCAAGTCGGGTGCGCAACGAAATGACCCTCGCGTAACGGCGGGCGCGCGCATTGCCCTTCATCGAGAGTGCGCCAGCTCGCACCAGGTGACACAACTGCTTATGCGCCGCCTGCCTCGAAACGCCTGCCGCGCGGGCGACTTCGGTGCTCGAGAACGGCTTCGGCGACGAAAGCAGCGCTCTGATGACGTGGGTGACGGTTCCGCGCATGGGGCGATGTTATTGGCGCTGGAGACTGATGCAAAAAAATCCTCATTTGCGCGTGCGAGCGCACCGACAAACCCGACCGCGACGAGCGATTACCTTCGGCCGCGAGAACGGAAGCTTCGCGCACCGAACGATTGACCCGCGCGCTGCCCGGCGTGCTGGCGAGGTGTCGTCGAGGTGTGCACCTTGTGCGCGTCCGCGACGGCAAACTTCGCGATCATGCTCTTCAACACCGGATCTGTTTCGTCCACCTTTTCCATCGGCAAGCGCTGGCGAATCAGTCGCTCGATTGGAATCCACAGAGCTCGTTCGTCACCGCCCACGAAAGTAACCGCAGTACCCGTCGTCTCGGCCCTCGCGGTGCGGCCAATGCGGTGCACGTAGTCTTCCGGGTTGCGTGGGACATCGGCGTTCACCACCAGAGCGATGTCGGTGACGTCGATTCCGCGTGCTGCCAGATCGGTCGCAACCAGAACGCGGCCAACCCCAGATCGAAACGCGTCGAGCGCAGTCTTGCGCTGCCCTTGACTGCGATCCGAGTGCAGCTGCCCGACGTTCTCGCCCAGTCGCGCGAGCTTCTTGGCGAACTTGTCGGCGCGCCCTCGGGTCCGCACGAAGACCAGCACCTTACCGGGCTCCTCGCTGACCATCTTCGCCAGCAAAGGCAATTTCAAATCGTCCTTCATCCCGATCACACGCTGGTGAACCTTGGCGGCAGTCGTACCCGATGGAGCAACGCCCACGCTGACTGGCGCGTGCATGTGACGTTGCGCGAATCGGGTCACCTCGTTGCTCAGCGTCGCCGAGAACAGCATCGATTGACGCTGGCGTGGCAACACCGAAAGCACCTTCTCGAGCTGGGGAGCAAAGCCCATGTCGAGCATCCGATCGGCTTCGTCGAGGACGAGCGTATGGACGCCAACGAGCTTCACCGTGCGCTGCTGAAGGTGATCCACCAGGCGCCCAGGTGTCGCGATGATCACCGGTAAACCCCGGCGAATCGCTGAGATCTGCGGCCCAAGCGGAACGCCACCAATCAGCACCACACTCAACGGATCCTTCGAACCCGCCAGCCGCTGAAGCTCGGAGTGAATCTGAAGCGCGAGCTCTCGGGTCGGAGCCAACACCAACGCGGAATGCGCCTCGCGCAGGTTGAGTCGTTCGAGCATCGGCAGCACGAAGGCGGCTGTCTTTCCGGTTCCCGTCTGTGCGCAGCCGATGACGTCGGTGCCCGCAAGGGCGATGGGAATGGCTTTCGCCTGAATTGGAGTGGGCATCTCGAAGCCAAGTGCTTCGAGCGTGTGCAAGCGCGCGGGCGATAGGCCCAACTGCGCAAAAGTAGTCATCGACAAAAAAGGCTCCTGACAGGAGCCGCCTTGCGATTCCTGACTGCGACTTCAAAATCTTGAAAGGGTGAGACTGCTGACGGATTACTGCTCGATGATGGGTTGCGGGCCGGGCACGATGCCCGCGATGTCGGGGTCTTCCGCGTTGGGATCCCGATCGGGCTTCGCCAATCGTTCGGTCTTCTTCACTTCTCGGATCGCTTCCTTCGCCTTGCGCCGCTCAAGCCGCAAAAGTTCTTTCTGTCGCTTCGATGCGCTCACCTGGGACATGAGAGGACTCCTTCGTTAGGTGGGTCAGATTTCTGTGAAACTGGAAAATTAAGGCTCAGCTGATCGGACGAACGATTGCTGACTGAAGGCCCTTGGGGCCGCGATTAACGTCGAACTCGACCTTCTGGCCGAAGGTCAAAGTGCGGAAACCATCCGCCTGATTCGCGCTGTGGTGCGTGATGAAGTCAAAGCCCTTTGCATCGTTGAACCACTTCACAGTTCCAGTCGCCATCGGTCTTGCCTACTTGTAAAGCCCGACATTCATTTGCCGGGACCCTGCTGTTTCGAGTGACGCGGAGGGGAAATACGCAATTTTCGCCCGGATTGCCAGTCGGCGAGCGACTCTACCAAAAAAAGCCAAGACCTGCGATGGTTTACGCGTGTGCTTCGGGCTTTCCCTGACTGCTCATGTTTGTTTGTACTGCGGCCACAACGTTCAGACCGCGACGGAATTTCCGAGATCGGGGGTGATCATGAGGGGTTGAAGTGCGGTAGGGACTAACACCTATGTCTGCCGCCCCCCGACTTCCGCGGCGTCCTCAGGGCTGGATTCCACCCGGCCCACGGCCATTGGGTGAAGCGAGCGGCGTTCGTGCAGCAGACGACGAAGACATTTGCTGCCTCAGTGGAGAATTCCGGCTGTTTCAGAAGCTGCGCGGCCACCGATGGAGCCTCGACGACCTGGTTACCGCCCATTTCGCCGCGACTGCGGCCAGGTCGGTGACCCGCTGTCTCGACCTGGGGTGCGGAATTGGATCGGTGTTGCTGATGACCGCGTGGCGATTTCCACACGCGCAGTGTCTGGGTGTCGAGGTCCAGCCGATCAGCGCGGCACTCGCGCGCAAATCGATTGCCTGGAATGGCCTTTCTGACCGGGTTGAGGTGGTCGAGCAGGATTTTCGAGCGCTCGCTTTGTCGCGTCAGTTCGACCTCGTCACCGGAACGCCGCCTTACTTCCCGATTGGAACCGGAACCCTGTCCGACCGGGTGCAGGCCGGGCCGTGTCGGTTCGAGCACCGGGGTGGCGTGGAGGCCTACTGCACCGCTGCGGCCCAGGCGCTGACGGCCGACGGCACCTTCGTTTTCTGTGAGAGCGCCAATCAACTTCCACGCGTCGAGGCGGCGCTGAAGGAAGCGGGTCTGCACCTTCATCGGTGGTTTGACGTGATTCCTCGGGCAGGCAAGGCGGCGTTGGTCAGTCTCTTTTGCGCTCGACGGGAAAGCCGGACGCCCGAACGGCTGGCTGGCCTGGTGGTGCGCAACGCCAGCGGTCAATGGACTCCCGAATTTCTGGGCGTGAGAGAACTGATGGGCATGCCGCCTCGTCCTTGACTCACGTCATCCTTCGGTCGAGATAAGGTGGCTCAATGCTGATTGGACTGCTGACGTTCGCTCTGGCGGGGTCTCCGCTAAGTGCCAGCCTGACCGACTCTGAGCGCAGAGCAGCAGTCGCCAAGGCGACCCCTGAGGAGCTTGAGCAGGCGCTCAAAGAAACGCCGGTTCCGAAGTTGATCGAGATGGGCCAGAAGGCAGTCACCGCACTCGGCACCTATTCCTTCCGGATGGTGAAGCGCGAGCGCATCAAAGGCGAGCTTCACGAAGAGCAGGAAATCGTCGCGACGATTCGTGAGGCGCCATTCGCAGCGAGGCTCGAATTCGTCAAGGGCCCGAGCAAAGGGCGGCGAATTCTCTACAACCCGGCGATTCGCAAGCGCGACTTTCGGGTGAGAGAACCAGGGTTGTTGTCGATCGTCGGAGGCATCTGGATTGACGTCGACAGTTCACTGGCGAAGAAAGATTCGAATCACACCGTGCTCGAGGCAGGGCTGGGGAACCTACTGAGGCGCTTCATGCGCGACCACGAACGGGCGCTACCGATGGGCGGCTTTGCGGTCAAGCACCAAGGGTGGAACGCCAACGGCAACTTCTGTTCAATCTGGATTTCGCCCAACAACGGAGTCGGTTTCGATTCGGCGATGACGCGAATCTGCACAGACCTAAAGTCGGGGCTGCCCGCCATTGTCGAGGGCTTCGATGCCAAAGGTACAATGATCGAGACGTACGCGTTTTTTGATCCGAAGAAGGTGACCTTGGGCGATCTGTTCCTGAAGCCCGAAGGTCTATAGTCGGCTGGCCGCAGCTCCTTAAGGACCTTCCACGAGTAAGCCAATGACCACCACATTATATTTCAAGAAGGGTTGAACCAGCTGCGACAAAGCGCGGGAGTTTCTCGCGCAAGAAAAACACACCGTTGTTGACCGCGAGTTGACGAAGCAGCCGCTGACTTCGGCAGAGCTCAAAGCGCTGGGCTCTCGGCTGGGTGGGATCCGTGAACTCGTGGGGCCCAAGCGTCGAGAGGAAACCGCGGGCCTCACCGATGCTCAGTTGGTTGACCACCTGGTGAAGAATCCAGGGCATGTACGGCGCCCGCTGATCGATACCGGAAAAATCATCACCGCAGGGTTCAAGGCCGACGCCCGCGCAGCGCTGAGTGAATAGCTACTTTCGTTCTTTTTCGAGCTTGCTGCGTTCTTCAGGTGACAGTTCGACGATGTCGATGATGTCGACCGCGAGTGAGCCCGAGTTGTCGCTGATGTTGAGGTCCGGAAACAGGCAGACCAACGAGTCGGTGTCAGTCACCCAATGGCGCCTGCCAACGTCGAGCAGCCGATGGGTCTGGACGATTGATTTGTTTTTCTTTGGATTCTCAAGGCAGAGCACGTTGCCAACCCGCCCGTTTTTTCCTGGCCCGGTGACCGCCTCATCGTCACGAATGGTGAGTTGATACTTCGCGAGCGGCTTGAGCTTCGAAAGCAGAAAGCGGTCGTCGGGCAGTGGGACGATCGCATGTTTTCCGGCTTCAAATTGGATCGTCTTTGGCGGAACGTATTGCGAGACGCGGAAGGTGATTCGCATCGAGCCTGAATTATCGGCCGCGTCATCATCGAGCACGAAGGCATGAAGCCTCGTCGCTCCTTTGATCGCCTTCGGCTGACCGGTGAGGTAACCCACGCGCTTGATTTCAGGCATGTCGCCTTCGAGGTAGTAGAGCACGGTCGCGCTCGTTCGCCCGCGACCGAGCGAATAGCTGCCTTCGGTGCCGACCTGGTAGGTCGTCGCCGGCGTTAGGTCGAGGTGCGCTGTCTCGTAGCGGTCGAACAGCAGCGCGTTGTACGTGGGGCGCAACACGAACAGGCGCAACGGCCACGCCACGTTGCGCTTTTCGGCAGAGGTCACTTCCGAGTCTGGCATCGGCTGGTCCTCGTCGGTGCCACCGTCAACCGCGGGGGGCTCTGGTGGGGGAACCTCAACCTCGTCGGGTTCGAGCTTGGCCGGAATGTTGAGCGATTCGCGGGTCGCGGTGAACCGCTTCGTCCATGGGCGGAAGCCCCTCATCGTGACCGCCACCGTGTGGGGGCCGGTGCTGATCGCTGTCTGGATTGGGCTTAGACCCAGGTCGCGGTTGTCGAGCTTGACGTTCGCACCGCTGGGAATTGTGGTGACCCACAGTTTGGTGCCTTCGGGCTCTGGCTGGGGGACCGTCGGCTTGGTGCCGAAAATCAGGTATGCAACGATGATCAGGACTGAGAGCGCAGCGCCAATGCCCCCAACGGTGACGACAAAACTCTGCCGCCTTTCCTTCAGGTCGGGGTTGTCGAGCGTCAGTGGCGAAGACGGACGCAGCGTGGGCTGGACCGCCAGCCGCTTAACAGGACGAGGCGTCTCGTCGTCAGGATCAACTTCGACTTTCACCCGCGCTGCGGCTTTGGCGCGAAGCAACGTTTCCTGTTCGATCGGCTCGAGCTTGGTGCCCGACGGCGGTGTTCTCTCGGAGGGCGCACCCACCGGCATGCTCTTCGGCCGGTAGCCTCCGTGCGGGTTGGCTGTGGGAGTCGGAACCCTGGTGGCACCACTGCCGACTTTGGTCATGCCCGTGGTGGATCTCGTCCGGGAAGGGGTCGCGGTCTTGGCAGGCGGAGTGCCCAGCGGCTTCGGGGTAGCCTTCGATTCGGGCTTTTGGCCCAAGCGCGCACGTCGCGCGGCGCCATAGCCGGGCTGCTTGAGCTTGGTCAGCGCGGTCGAGAAATCCGCCGGCACGACCGTCGCGTTGCCCTCGGCCTCGAGCTCCTCGCGGAAAAGGGAGGCGAGCAGCATCGAGATGTCGTTGCTGGTCGAGCCCGGGTAGCGCGAGTGCAACACCTCGGACAGCGCCTGCCCGAACTCACGCGCCGTCTGGAAGCGTTCCTCGCGGCGCGTCGCGAGCGCTTTGAGCATCGCAAACTCGAGCGTCGGCGAGATCTCGGGGTTGAACGAGTTGGGCCGAGGGATGTTGCCCTCAGCCAGCTGAGTGAGCACCGCGACGAACTCGCCCTCGTAG
>JANOHG010000197.1:0-5028 GCA_031406375.1 Archangiaceae bacterium
GTACGAGGCCGGTCGCGTACGTATGCCTTTGCGGATGTGCTGGACGACAACCTGCCGGCGTTCACCCGAGTCGTCGAGGACAGCCTTTATCCGACGGCGCGGCCGATCGCCGGCTTGGTGGCGCCCTTCGACTGCTCGAACCTGATTGCTGCCGTCAACCGAACCCTGGCGCCTTCGCGCCTGCCTTCGCCCGCGATGATTCCGACCTTCACCGACGTTCAGCGAATCTTCAACAAGAGCTGCATCGAGTGCCACGGCGGTCTCGACTACCCGCCCTATTCGAACGTGCCGGGTGGGACGGTGAAATTCTCGGAGAACCCTGACGCAGTTTTGCCAGCGCGGGTGCTCTCTGATTCGTGGAGGGTCGCAACCCTGTGGGCGAGCAGCGAAGAAAGCCCGCTGTTTGATCGCATCACCCGGCCGGAGACCGATGAAGACTGCCCGAGCGGGATGATGCCGTGTGGTGGCCCCAAGCTGAGCACGACAGACATCGAGACCATTCGGCGTTGGATTGGAGGGGGAAATCCCGCCACCGAGGGCGACCCCCATCTGACGACCGTCGATGGCGTGCGCTACGACTTTCAGAGCGCAGGAGAGTTTGTGCTCTTCCGCGAAGAGGGGCTCGAGGTCCAGACGCGCTACACGCCAATTCAGACTGAAACCCCGGTGCCGGACGCGCACACTGGCCTGACGTCGTGCGCGAGCTTGACCACCGCGGTCGCAGTGCGAGTCGGGCCGCATCGCATCACCTACCAATCGCCGAACGTTCAGCAGTCGAAACCCGAGCTTCGCGTCGATGGCAAGCTGGTGTCATGGTTCGGGTCCGAGCTTCGGCTCGCATCTGGCGGCCGGCTGATGACGCTGCCGACGGCGGGCTTTCAGATCGAGTCGCCTGGCGGCACGGTGATCTCAATCACCGCCGAGCCCTGGCCGTACTACGGGGTTTATTTCATGAATGTGAACGTACGACGCGGGCGCGGCACGGAAGGCCTGCTGGGCTCGGTCGCTCCGGGCAATTGGCTGCCCGCGCTGCCCAACGGCACGCTGCTCGGGCCTCGGCCGGCAAGCCTGGATACCCGATACAAGCAGCTCTACGAGACCTTCGAGTCAGCCTGGCGCGTGACCAGCGCCACGTCGCTGTTCGACTACGCAGTGGGTACGTCGACCGCGTCGTTCTCGTTGCCCTCGTGGCCACCCAAGAATGCCACGAGCTGCAGCGTGGTTGGGGCGCCGCCGCAGATTCCCGTTCAGAAGCCACTTCCAACAATTCCCCTGTCGCTCGCCCAGCAATACTGCACCAAGGTAACCGACGCGGCCCGCAGGAAGAACTGCGCGGTCGACGTGTCGGCGACGGGAGAACCTGCGCTCGCCAAAGGCTATCTTTCGATTGAAATCAACGCACGGAATCGTGTTCCCGTCTCGCCTTACCTTGATCTGCCGGCAGACAACGCAATCGCTGCCAGCCCCGTGTTCTTCAACTGGAAGGCCACGTCGGATGCCAACGGCGACCTCGTGACGTATCGTCATTGCATCTGGCCGGTGACCGATTTCTTCACCGTCAATGCCTGCGCCTTGCCGGGCTCTGCAACGTCACAGACGCGCACGCTCAAACAAGGCAGAGACTATTTCTGGAAGGTCCTCGCCGAGGACGGCAGGGGTGGCAGCGCCGAAAGTAAGACGCGGCGGCTCACTGTGAAGTGAGGGATAGGCTGACTTCACCGCCGAGGAGCGTTGACGTAATCGCACCTCGCACCGTTTTGGCAGCACGAAAACGTTGCGATGTACGCCTAACCGGCTCCAAGGGACCCCACGTTCGAAGTTGAACAACGGCAATCCCTTGGCGCGCGTCCACGACGGTGCGGGTTTTGCAGACGCCCGCTGCGAGCGATGCCTACATCGGGGACAAAATGACTCTGCGCACTGGCTGCGGTTCTCGAAAAGAATCTCTGATGCGGTGCGCGTCGAGTTTTGTGGTCCTCGGAATGTTGGGTTGCACTGGCTTCGTTGGCGTTCAGAATGAAGGCAAGGCGCCCGAAGCACCAGCGAAACCGGACGACAGCAGCTGCTCCGCGCGGCTGGCGGATGACGCACCGATGCGGCTGCTCACCCGATTGCAGTACAACAACACAGTCGCTGATCTTCTCGGCGATCGCTCGGCTCCGATGACGCTTGAGCCGGGCGCCGGCGGCGATGCGTTCGACACCTTCGCCGACCCGCTGGTGGCCGACGAACGCCTGGTTGAGTTTTATGTCGGTGAATCGACGAATGTCGCGCGGCGCGCTGTCGAAGCGGGGCTCGACACCCAATGCCCGACCTCGATCACCGACCAGGCATGCGCTGAAGCGTTCATTCGCACTTGGGGTCGCAGGCTGTTTCGACGCCCGCCCAGCGAACAAGAAGCCGGCTTGCTGCTGCGGCTTCATCAGAAGCTCCGCAGCACGCCGGTTGGCGACTCTGCCGGTCAGGCCTTTCAGGGATTGCTTGCGGCGATGCTGCAGATGCCCGCTTTTCTATACCGCGTCGAGGCAGGCGAGGCGCCGGTTGATGGTGTGGCGAAGCTGACGGGGTATGAGCTCGCCACCCGCCTCGCATTCTTTCTTTGGAGCTCGAGTCCTGACGATGTTCTGCTCGACGCCGCGGCGGCTGACCAGCTCGGCACCATCGAAGAGGTCAAAGCCCAAGCGACGAGAATGCTCGCAAGCCCGAAGTCGCGCGCGACGGCCGCCCACTTTAACGGCCAATGGCTGCAGATTAACCGCCTCGAAGGGCTGACACGCGACACTGTGCTCTACCCAAACTACGGCCCAGCGCTGGCGAGCGCGATGCGCGAGAGTACGTTGCGTTTCCTTGAGGACGTGATGTGGCGACCCCAGGGCCGCGTGGCAGATCTGTACACGTCCGATCGGGCTTTCGTGAACAGTACTTTGGCAAAGGTGTACGGCATGAAGGACACCTTCGATGCCGGCTTCGTGAGCGCCGCTGTCCAATCTACTCAACGGTCGGGGTTGTTGACCCACCCCAGCGTGCTGACGGCTTACGCCAAGAGCAACAGCAGCAGCCCGATTGCCCGCGGCGTGTTCATCAACCGCCGGTTGATGTGTGTTCATCTCGACGATCCTCCGCCGAACGTGCAGCCGCTGCCCGAGAAGATTCCCGAGGGCACCAGCCTGCGCAATCAGCTCGAGGCGCACACTAAGAACCCGTGCGCGGGCTGCCACAAGATGATCGACCCCGCCGGCCTGAGCCTCGAAAACTACGACGCGATTGGCCAGTACCGCACCCAGGACGAGGCGGGAATCGCAATTGACGCAAGTGGTGGTTTGCCGACGTCCAACGGGCTGGTAGCCGTGACCAACGGCATCGAGGTCTCGACGGCACTCGCTCAATCACCACAAGCGGCCGAGTGTGTCGTTCGCCAGTGGTATCGCTTTGCTCTGGCCCGCGGCCCTGACCATCCGCAGGACAGCTGCGCGATCAAGCGGATCAGCAGTGAACTCGCGCCGCGCGGCTTCCCGCTGCAGGAAGTGCTGTCGTCGATTGTCACCAGCGAAGTATTCCGTTACCGGATCGCGCAGACCGCGGGGGTGTGCCCATGACATTGGTCCATATTGAGAGCTTCGTTCGCGCCCCTCGGTTCGCGGGCTCACCTCGAGGCCGTTCGTTATGAGCGCTCGTTTTTGCTTGTCGCGCCGGGCGTTGCTTAGGGGTGCGGGAGGCGTCGCAATTGCGCTGCCGGTGCTCGAGGCGATGGAGACCCACGCGGCGGACATCGTGGTGCCCAAGCGCCTGGTGGTTTGGTTCACTCCGTGCGGCCACCACAAGTCGAGCTACCCGACAAGCATCAACCTCCAGGGCACGTCATTCGAGCCTCTGATTCCCTTCAAGGATGATCTGATCGTGACGAAGGGGATCTCGCTCGTCTCGGCGGGGAAGCAGCTCGCCGCAGACCACCCTTCCGGATTTGGTCACCTGCTGACTGGAAGCGTCTGCACAATCAACGCAGACGACGTCTTCGGCGGCAATGTTTCGGTCGATCAGTTTCTCGCCAAACGCCTCGGGCCGACGCGCTTTGCTTCTTCCCTGCATGGCATCGGCTCACGGCGGACGATGTCGTGGGACAGGAGCGCCAGCGGCACGGTGGTCGCGGCAATGCCCGAGAACAATCCTCAGGCGGTCTTCAACCGCCTCTACTCGGGCGGGTTGCCTAAGCCAGGCAACATGATGCCCACGGGCCCCACTCCCGCCGAGCTCCGCCATCGCTCGATTCTGGACACCGTCCGCACGTCGTACGAGCAGCTCACCTGCCGGCTCGGTAATCAGGACCGCAAGCGGCTCGACGCTCACCTCGAGAGCATCAGAGCGATCGAGAAACGTGTGACGACGCCAGTGATGGTGGCGCCGACGTCCGGATGCTCAGGCATCGTGCCTACGTTGCCCGCGGGTTCCAGCTCGACTTCAGTGGCGGCCGGAAGGATCGTCGGGCGCGCCCACATGGAGTTGCTCGCACAAGCACTCGCGTGCGACCTCACCCGAGTCGGCACGATTCAGTGGTACTCGCACACCGCGCTCTATGCCGAGGCCAATGGTTGGGATGGGCTCGAAAGCCACCACGTGGCTTCGCATGCGAATCGCCAGGGCAGCCAAGATCGCGTCTACGCAACGGAACTCGCCTATTTTCTTGGCCTGCTAAAGAACCTGAAGGCAGAAGACGGTCGCAGTCTGCTTTATCACACGGCAGTTGTGTGCGTGAGCGAGCTGGGCCTCAATGACGTTGCACATCACGTCTCTGACCTGGGGATAACCATTGCAGGTCAGGCGGGTGGCTATTTCAGCACCGGCCGCTTCATCGATTTCCTCGCTCCGTATCGAGCCACGCTCGTTCGCGCTCCAGAGTTCGTGCCGTGCCATCCTGCCAAATTCGCGGTGATCTGGGCCTTCGGTCGTCCTCCTTGATCCGGGGCCTCCGCCAAACGAGATAGTTCACTGAGGTTCCCTCGTGAAGCCTGATCGAGTTCAGTCTCGCGCTCG
>JANOHG010000205.1:0-4667 GCA_031406375.1 Archangiaceae bacterium
GTCTTTCTGCCATCGCTCAATCGCGTCTTCCACACTGTGCCGTTCAGCCTCCGGGAGGTGTTGGCGATTGGTGTGGTTGGAAGCCTGGTGCTGTGGGTCGAAGAGTTGCGCAAGCTGCTCGCGCGGTGGCGCGGGCGGGTCTGTGCGGCCTGAAGTCACCCCCCGCCCTTTCGGGTTCCCAGCGATGCCTTCACGAGGGTCGAGTCCGCTCACGCTCACACAAGGGGGGAACAAGAGCCCCTCGGAGCTGACATCCAGGTGGCGAAATAGGAGGTCGTTTCCGGCAACAACTACGCCACTGTGATGTTCGCTGTGCGAAAGGGTAACGAGGATGGCGGAACTCGGTGCACGCGGACAGTGGGTAAAACTTGGGTCAAAGTGAGTGGGCACTGGACGCGGTCAGGGCTTGTATGACCCGCACTCATTGAAGGCCTCTGATCCAAGTAGCCGTCGTAGTCGTGAGGTTGTTCGAGGGGGTGCAGGGGGAGACTTGAAAGTTGTGGGCAACCCGACACCGGCTGTGGAGAGCGGTGTAGATGGGACCCGACGGAAATCGGGAGAGGGTCGCCGTGTGGTGCTTGGGGATGGTTCCCCGTTCATGAGATTGGCGCCCTCGACCGGTGTTGCAGGCCCGGACGGAATTCTGGGGCCAGGCAGTGGCCTGAGTCCCCGCATGGACAAGCATGGGCAACAGCACCGGCTCCGAGGCTCTCGACATCCTCCGTCGAAAGGGCGGGACACAATGAGGTACGCAGGAATCGACATCGCATCTGAGAAGCATTTCGTCGCCGTGGTGGACGAGGCCAGCGTGGTGCTGGAGAAGTCCGCCGGCTTTACCGAGGACACCGAGGGCTACCTGAAGCTCTTCAGGTTGCTCGGACCTGCTGAGGACGTCACGCTCGTCGGCATGGAGGCGACAGGGCACTACTGGAAGAATCTGTTTGCTGCGCTTGCCGCGAAGGGTTACCGCGTCGCGTTGATCAACCCGCTGCGCACCAACCGCTTCGCTGCGGAGGATATGCAGCGCACCAAGACCGACGCCATCGACGCCTTGGGCATCGCTCGCTTCGCTGCCCAGAAGCGTCCCGAGGCAACGCGCTTGCCAGACTCCGCTACCGAAGAGCTCAAAGAGCTTGTCCGCCTGCGCGACAGGCTGATGCAGGACTTCGGGGACAGGGTTCGTCAGCTGCACCGCGTGGTGGACCTGGGGTTTCCCGAGTTCACCCGTTACGTCCGCACGCTCGACAGCCATCTGGCCACGGCCATCCTCAAGAAGTATCCGACTGCTGAGGCCTTCCTTGGCGTCAGACTGAAGGCGCTGTCCAACCTCAAATACGACGGCGTTCACTTCGTCGGGCTCGCGCTTGCCACCCAACTGCTGAACGCGGCGAAGACGTCCGTCGGGCGGCACCATGGCCACGCCTACAGCGTGCAGGCGAAATACTACTGCGAGGACCTCGACATCCTCCGCACCCGGCTCCGCGAGCTGGACCGCGACATCGAGACGCGGCTCGACTCGCACGAAGTCGGAAAGCTGCTCACCACCATCGACGGCATCGGCACTGGGACAGCCGCACGCCTCATCGCTGTCCTTGGCAACCCTGCCGACTTCCGCGATGAGAAGGCTCTCGCCTCGTACGTCGGTGTCGTCCCGGCGCTGCGGCAGTCCGGCAAGCGCACCTCTCAACGCGCCGCATCCTCCAGCTATGGCAACGCTGCGCTCCGCACCGCGCTCTACATGCCGACCCTCACCGCAGTGAAGCGCAACCCGTGGCTCAAGGCCTTCTATGACCGCCTCGTCGCCGCAGGCAAACCTAAGAAGCTCGCCCTCATCGCTGCCATGAGGAAACTCCTGCACGCCATCTACAGCGTCGCCAAGCACAAGAAGCCATTCGTTCCCCGCCTGGAGGCCACCACGTGAAAAAAGCGAAAAAGGTGCTTGCTGGACAAGACGGAATCTCATGAGTTTCCGTCGTGGCGTAAGTCGCTGTACGCGATTGTCGACAAACCTGCGCATCGAGTTGCGACAGAAGGACAATCTCAAGAGTGGTTTCAAGTCGTTTGCGTCGAAGCGCGACGCACACGCAGCCTCGTGGTCAGAGGCGCATTCTGCTCGAAGACAATCAGAGGTCCAATGAACTGCGTCCCGTTCGACTGTAATAGCTGCACGTGGAACGTGCGGCCCGCATGTTCGAGGGGGTCATCGACAGGAGCGGGAACCATAGCAGCGCAGACGCTCAGCGAGGCGAGGCGGCGCCCGGTGCAGCCCGGTGCAGTCATCGCGAAGGAGGCCGGCCGCGAGCCGTCAGAGGAGCGCGAGATGCGGCGGCCCGGTGCTGGGAGGGAGGGCGACGCGGCCGATGCGGGGAGCTGAAGCACAGCAAGTTTCCTTGACGTTGGTGGCTGCGTGAGCCGCGTGGTAGGTGGCGAGCATGGCCGAGCTCGTGTTTTTTCGTCGCGGAGAAGAAGTTCTGCGCTTCAGTGTCGACGCCGCCCGCACCATTCTGGGCCGCGGAGAAAACAGCGACGTCGTAATTCCGGATCCGGAAGTGTCGCGACAGCACGTCGCCCTCAGCCTTGTGGGCGAGGTGTGCACTCTCGAAGACTTGTCAGGCAAGGGCACGCTCGTCTCAGGCGTCAAACAGACGAGCTGTGTGCTTCCCGACGGCGCCGACATCGCCCTGGGTCAGTGGCGCGCGGTGTTCCGCAGCCGCGCTCAAGTCGAGCACGATGCGACCGAATCGGGAGGCGATCGCACCGAGATGGCACCCAAACCCCAGCTGCGGGTGATGCCAGCGCAGGTCCGAGTGCGGCAAGGTCACAACGAGAAAGTACACAAGTTGCAGGCCGAGACGTTCACCGTTGGCAAGGATGAGGGCAATGACCTCGTGCTGAACGACAAGTTCATCTCGGGCCGACACCTAAAGGTCACCCGTCATGAGGCGGGCTTCCTTCTTTCTGATCGCCAGTCGACCAACGGCACTTGGCTGGGCAACGCGCGCATTTACGAAGTCGAGGTGCCGCTGTTCACGATGTTGCGCATCGGAGAAAGCGAGCTGGTGCTCGAGCCACAAGGTGGCGACGTTCGCAGCGGCGTCTACCAGGGGATCATCGGCAATGATCCATCGGTGCGGCAGTTGGCAGAGCTTATCGAGCGGGTGGCTCCTTCCACCGCGGCGGTGGCAATCTTCGGAGAGTCGGGCACCGGCAAAGAGCTGGTCGCTCGTGCGGTTCATGCGCGATCTTCCCGCCACGAGCAGGCCTTCATTCCCGTCAACTGCGCGGCGATCAGCAAAGAGCTGATTGAGAGCGAGCTGTTTGGCCACGAGAAAGGCGCCTTCACCGGCGCCGCCAATGCGCGCAAGGGCGCGTTCGAAGTGGCTGATGGCGGCACGCTGTTCCTCGACGAGATCGGCGAGCTGCCGCTGGATCTGCAGGCGAAGATGCTTCGCGCACTCGAATCGGGCGAGATCAAGCGCGTCGGAGCCAGCAAGCCCATCAACGTCGATGTCCGCATCGTCGCCGCAACCAACCGCGATCTGCTCGGCGCAGCCAAACAAGGGGCCTTCCGCGAAGACCTGTATTACCGGCTCTGTGTCATTCCTCTGCACCTGCCTCCCCTGCGCAGCCGGATGTCGGATCTCGCGACGCTCGCGGATCATTTCCTCAAGCAGTTCTCTCCGAAGGGTCAGCCGGTTCGCCTGACTCCGGCGGCGATGCAGAAGCTCGAAGGTCACAGCTGGCCCGGCAACATTCGCGAGCTGCGCAACGTCGTTCACCGCGCGCTGCTGCTGCGCAAAGGCGCGATGATCGACTCGACCGACATCACCTTCGACGTGCAGTCCAAAGAAGACCGCGACATCGCGATTCCAGAGTTCGCGCCAGGCACCACCCTTGCCCAGATGCTCGAGTCGGTCGAACGGCGCATCGTCGAGCTTTACCTCCAGCGGTTCAAAGACAACCGCGAACGGGTCGCCAAGGAACTGGGCGTCGCTCGTTCGACTCTTTTCAAACGTTTGAAAGACTGGGGCCTTACCGGGAATCAAGAGGACTAGATCCGCCCCGAAGGTCACGCGTTGAAGGGAAGATGGACGCTTCCTCTGCTTTGCCCCCCATCGGTGAGCTGTACCGCCAACACCGGAGGCGCGCGTTGGCAATCGCCCGCAGAATCCTCCAGGACAGCGACGAAGCCGAAGACGTCGTTCAGGAAGTCTTCATTCGCCTCTACTCACAGAATGTCCGCTTCGATGGCAAGGCCGCCTGCAGCACCTGGCTGCATCGGATCCTCGTCAATTCGAGCATCAACTGCCTGCGCGCGCGCAAACGCCGCGCGAAGCTGCAGAACGAAGCGCTCCCAGAAGACGGCCCCGAGGACCACCTGTTGGGAGACGAGCGTCACCAGATGTTCATCAAAGCGTTGGGGCAACTGTCGCAGCAACACCAGCAGGTGCTCACCCTTCGCGAGCTGCGCGGCTTCAGTTACCCCGAAATCGCCCAGCTGCTTCGACTGCCCGAAGGCACGGTGAAAAGCGCGCTCAACCGGGGTCGCGCGCGGCTCGTCGAAGCGATGCAACGCGATGGCCAGCTGGCAAAGGCGGGGTAGCGCTACTCGTCGCCCTTTTGGCCAGTGAACTGATCCGCCTTTTCGCGGAACAGAACATTGAAGG
>JANOHG010000329.1:0-16804 GCA_031406375.1 Archangiaceae bacterium
AGCTCCATTCTCAACCATCGCTGCGACGCATCAATTCAGACGCTTCAATGTGTTACGCGCGGCACCAAGCCTGCAATTGCTCCATCGCCCAGTGCTGGTCCCCTCAGCTTTGTTCAATCGACGCGGGCGCACGACGCCCGAGGAGTTACCCCCATGGCACGTCTAACGGTCGCTGCACTCACTACATCACTGCTGGTTGGATGCGGGGGGCAAGAGGCAGTTATCGCAGACAATGAGGGCAGGGAGAGCGCGGAGAGCTCAGTGCAATCCTCCTACATGCTCGGTCACTTCGAGTACGAAAGAGCCACTAGGGGCCCCGTGCAAGCCACAGGAGCTCTCCATGTTCGCTTCCGGAACAGCGACGGCTCGCTTCAAATGCGCGACGGTATTCCCGTCCGCGGAACCTGTGGTGTCACGTTCATCTCGCCGCACTATGCGATTACCGCGGCTCACTGCGTCGACAGCCAGAGCATTCCAGACTTCCCGGCCCAAACGTTCACGGTCGAGCAGTTCGACATCAGTCGCATGTCGAGTGCTGCACTTCAAGCCAGTGCCAAAGTTGGCTTTTCGGACAAATTTCCGAACTACACGAGGACTGCGCTCTCGCCGGAGACCGGCTACCACGTCACCCGCTACGATGCCTGCCGTGTGGTGCGCCGATGCGGGAAGGAATTTGGGCGTTTGAACTGCGATCTCGAAGCGGACGTCGCCCTGATTCACTGCAAAGACCGTCCAGCCTCCAGTGCGTACTTGCCAGTGGCCACGTCGGATTCGGGGAACGGCGACGTGGAGATGAACTGGTTTCACGAAGTCTACAATTTTTCGACCACCGAACCCAAGTTTCCGAGTGAGCCGGATATCCTCCGAGTGCACCGTTACAATCTGGCGAAGGACCGTTGGGACCACTACACCGCACGAACTGCGAGTCACGCTGAGAACTTCCACTATCTCGGCGGGTCGAAGAATCAGCTGCTACCGCTTCGCTCCGCCCCGTTCGCTGGCGGCGCGAACCCCAAGCGACTTGGGGCTGGGAATAGCTCGGTGGTATGGACCGATCTCTACGGATGCCATGGCACATCGGGCTCAGGCATTCTCGCGCGAAACGCGAGTGGCAAGCTCGAGCTACTTGGGCCGGCAGCGCTCGGAAGCAGGCCGCTCAGCGGTCGGCTCTGCGCCAAAGGAGAGGAAGTGACCCCGGGAGTCGCAACCATCGCGTACACGAAGCTCGAATACACCAAAGAGCTCGCCCTCACGGCCTATGCTGACGCTTCCGAGTGGGCCCTACTGCCGCCAATCTATAAGTTCGTCCCGATGCCAATCTTCCGCCTCCCGCCGGGTCCCGATCCCTTGCCGATCGGCCTCGACTGAGCTACCGGGTAGTTGGAATGAGACAACTTGTTGGCGGAACAGCAGCGCTCGCTAACGCTCGCTTCTGTGTTTTGGCGGTCTTCCTTGTCGCCAGCTCCGCGTTCGGTCAGGCCACGGCCCGTGCACAGACTCCGCCGATTCTCACGCCGACCGGCGCCCGGGACACGGCCATCTGGATCCACCCGACAGATCGCAAGCTCAGCCTGGTCTTCGGAACGGATCAATTCGGCGGCAGCGGGCTCTTCGCCTACGGGCTCGACGGCGCGCTTCGCCAGCGGCTGGACATCGGCAATGTGGTCGGCGTCGACGTGCGCTACGGATTTCGTACCGCCACCGGAACAATCGACGTCGTGCTGGCGGTCAACACCGATGGCAGCTTCCGGATCTTCAGCCCCAACGCGAGCAGCGGAAGCCTGACGCTGGTCGGCCAGGGCTCCTCCAACGGCGGCACCAACGCCGGGGCGTTCTATTTCAGCGGCGGCACATTGCAGGTCTACATCGCGGCCTCGGGCGGCGAGCTTCGCCACTATCGCATCGGCACCAGCGCTGCGGGACTCACCGTGGCGCTGGTCCGCACGCTGCAGGTGACTCCGGCGCCCCGGGCGATCGCGGTCGATGATCGCGGCCAACGTGCATTTCTGAGTATCCCCAACGACGGCGTGTACACGGTGCAGGCTGAGCCGGACGCGATCGTCGCGCTGACCCTGGTTGACAACGTGGCGGGCGGGAGGCTGGCAGGCGCTGCGGGCCTCGCGCTCTACTTCACTCCCACCGGTGGATACATCATCGTCTCGGCCAGCCAGGCGAACGCGTTTCGCGTCTACTCGCTGGGCGCCGGGTTTCCGTTCGTCACCTCGTTCACCATCGCGGCGGGTGCAGTCATCGGCGGCGTCACCAACAGCAAGGGGCTCGATGTGGTCGCATACCCAGTGGGGACCTTCGACAAAGGGCTCCTGGTCGCGCACGACGAAGGCAGCACCAACTACAAGCTCGTCAGCTGGGATGCGATTGCCACCAGCACGAGCCCGTTGCTCACCGTCGATACCCGCGTTGACCCACGGGTGCCGGCGACGGGAGGCACGGGCGGTTCGGGGGGCAGTGGGGGTCCAGGCGGGGGTACGAGTTCACCCGGGGGCAACGCCAACGCTCCTCCTTTCGGAGGAGGAGGCGGAGTGCAGCAACCCAATGGCTGTCATTGCAGCCATGGGAATTTCCTCATGCCGCTGGTCGGGCTGGGGCTTTTGCTGCTGCTCCGTCGCGCCCGAAATCACCGATGACCGGAAAGGCAGGTTTGGTTCATTTCTGGTAAGCGTTCAGGTCCCTACGCGGCTAGCGGCGGAGGCGCTCAGCTGGAGGTCCCAGGCATCCTCGGCATGGGCAGCCCGTCGGGGAAGCAGGCCCTCGCGAGCTTGACGGTGCGCCTTGAAGCTGCTGCGCCTCGAACGAGGCTTGGACCAAAGGTATACAACTCGGCCAACGGCTCTCCTTCAGCGTTGAATTGGCGCGCGCGTTGACCCTCGGAGAAGCTCTCTATTGATGTGTTCTGTAGACGGAATGCGCTGCTCGTAGATGATAGTCATTGGCGCCGAGGTGCATGCGTGTGGCGTTTGTCGAGGCGAACCGGAGGGAAGTGGGGTACTTACGCCCGCCAGCATGGCCACCAAAGCGAGTGTCGCTACTTCCCAGGAGCGCCTTCAGCGCAGCATCCTCGAAGTGCAGACCCTGCTTGAGTCATACCGCCGCGTTGAGACGCTTACCCACAAGCAAGCGGGCCGCCATCAAGACCTGGTGGAGGATCTGGTTCGGCGTCAAACCCTGGTGGAGATGGGACGGCGGCTGAGGAGCCTCCACGCTGCTGAGTTGGCGCACGTGCTTGGCTCATTGCCGCTCGCTGACAAGCTGTTGCTGTGGAAGCAGCTTGATCCAAAGCACGGTGCCGCCGTGCTGCTGGAGTCCTCGAGCGCCCTGCGCGAGACGTTGCTGGCCGAGCTCGACCGCCCGTCGCTCTTGTTGCTGTTGAGTCAGATGGACGCCGATGACCTGGCCACCCTCGCCGGAGAGGTGCCCAGCGATGTCGTGCGCGAGGTCGCGTTGACCCTCGACGCCCAAGCGCCGCGAGCACTCGCCACCTGGTCGTCAAAGAGCTGGCGGTGAGCCTCCTCAACGGCGCGGTCTGGGGCAGTGTGATGGGCGTCTTTGCCGTCATCCTCTATGGGAAGCCGATGCTCGGGGTAGTGCGCCCTGGTGGATCGTCGATGCCGGAGACAAGGGGCGCGCTCGCCTCAACTGCATTCACCACCTGCTCAGCCAGGTGCCTTACCGCGAAGTGCCTCGATCGACCGCGACGCTTCCGGCGCGGGTCCACAGCCTTGACTACAGTCGGGAGCCGATTCCAAAAGAGATGTACGTGCCCGACGTCTACTGACCTTCGAGGTTCGAGGTCTTCAATCGCTACCATAGACGCCTCATCGCGAACGCCGGCCCTTGAGCAACGGCGCTGCGAGCGCGAGCAGCGCCTTCAAAGACGTTGTCCTCGGCCTTGCGAAGTCTGGGATTCAAGGTCATATTGAAGTCATGGCACTTACCCGAAAGAAGGCCACCACCATCGCGCTTGAGCCGCAGATGGATGCGCTGTTGAACCGTGCCGCATCAGCCCGCGGTGTGTCGCGCGCGGAGTTCATTCGCCAGCAACTCTCGCTCGTTCTGGAGCAATACCGACCCCACCCGCGCCCGAAGAGCGCTGGGGTTCTCAAGAAATTGCCTGAACGCGGTGACGAGGCCGAGCTTTTCAGCGACCTGCGTCGATGAAAGCGCCTGTCCTCTGCGACACCGGGGCGCTGCTGGACTACCTCGTTGTTTCGGCGCTTGACCACCTCGCGTTCAAGGCGGCGATCGAAGAGGCCGGCACTCGCTATCTTCCGGCCCTCGTATTGGCTGAGGTCGACTATTTTCTGCGAGACGAGCGGGATGCGATGGCGGCCCTCGTCGCCGATGTTTCGCACGGAGCTTTCACGCTCGTGCCTGTGACCACGGTTCAGCTTGACAGTGCGATGGCCATCGATCGCCGGTTTTCTGATCTCGGGCTTGGTCTGGTCGATTCCTCGCTGGTGGCCGTCGCCGAAGAGCTGGGAGTCACTCGATTGCTCACTCGAGATGTTCGGCACTTCAGGGCAGTGACTCTGCGAAGCGGCAAACGTCTCGAGCTGGTTGTCAGCCCATCATCACCCGACGGCTCGCGCACAAGATCCCGCGGGCGGTTTCGGCGTCGCTGAAGACGCTCTTCAGAACCGAAGTGCTACGGCCATCGTGACGAGCCGGCGCGTCGCCTGCGGCTGGACCCCGCCCGCGGCCACGCCCTGTCGTTCGACGAGACGGTCGCGCCGCAGGGCGCCGTCGAAGGCTGACGATCAGTCCTCGGCGCAGAGGACGCCCGAGCCCGGCGCCACCAGGAACACCACTGTGACCATGGCGTCGCCCCGGCCGTATTCGCCAGTCAGCGGACCGCCCGGGAGGTCGTTGCGACCGACGACCAGGCGCGCGGCGTTGCCGCCGGCGCTGGCCAGGCCGCAGATGTAGTCGCCGGCGAACTTGAGGTTGGACGCATCGTTGCTCGGGTCACCGTCGTCGTCGCTACGGAGGACGCGGGCGAGCAGCGCCCCGACGTTGCGGCTCGGCATCGGCATGGCGGCCAGCTCGCGGCGCAGGCCCTGCTGGCGCAGCCACGGCGCCTGCCGCCCCGAATGCGACGCACAGCCGAGCGGGCCGCACGGCCACGGATCCAGGACCGGCGGGTGTGCGCCCCACGGCTCGTCGTCCGCCGGGGCGCGGCTGCGCGGCTCCCAGTTCCAGTTGAACAGGCCGGTGCTGCCGAAGCTGTGGTTGACCGTCTCACAGGCCTGGGTGCCGCACGCCTCGGCGATGCCACCGGCGACGATCAACACGCCCTCGCTCGGTGGCAGCGCCAGGCCTCGGTGCATCGGGTCGCCGACGCTGACGGCGCCGAGCTGCGAGCTGAGGTATGGCTGGCGGAAGGTCACCGATTCGAACAGCCGGTGGAGCGTGACGCGGATCCGACCCGACTCGTGCGCGATGCTCTGGAGCACGGCCCGGCAGCCGCCGTACTCGGGCGGACACCGCTCCGACAGCTCCGCCACCCGCTTCGCGACCTTCTCCTCGACCTTGGCGTCCTTGACGACGGCAACGATGATGCCGATGAGGTCGAGCAGGCCGAGGCTGGCGACCTGACATCCGTTGGGCCAATCGATGAAGATGCTGGCGCCGTTGGTCCACTGGGTGACGACGTTCTCGCCATCGGGCACCACCTTGAAGGTCCCCCACACGTGCGCGGTGGGGTTGCAGAAGTTGTCGTCGAGATTCCCCGGGATCAGGTCGGCCTTGGTCTTCGCCTGGAAGGAGACGCCGTCGCTCGTCAACTCCAGGCTGAAGTTGGCGTAGTCGAAGTCGTAGAAGTTGACTCCGTTACGGTCCCAGTAATTGCCGTCGCCGAACTTGGCGTGCATCGCCTGCAGCACCTCGTTGAGGATCTCGTCGCGGCCGAGGTCGATCTTGCCGCTGTGCTCGGGGTTGGCCTCGAGCACCTCGACCAAGGTGAAGCCGACCGACGTCGAAGCGCCGGCCGGGCTGGTGAGCTGGACCGTGACCGGGTAGGTGGTGCCGTTGCCGGCGTTGTGGAAGCCGATGTGCAACTTGATCTCGCGCACGCCGTCGGTGCGATCGGTGGTCGACAGGATCTCGTACTGCAGCTCGTCGCTCGGCTCGATCGGATCGTCGGGCTCGATCGGGCCCCACTTGAAGTCGACCTGCGAGACCTGTGCGCAGGCGGTGGTCTCGACGGTGAGCTCGAGGTGGTTGCCGTCCGTGTAATAGATGTCCCCGCGTGCGTCATCCTTGCGCACCTGGCCCGCGCCCGGCGTCAGCACCGACGTCAGGGTCGCGGTCGGCGTAGTCGGGCACCGGCCCTGGTCACCGACCTGACCGTAGTTGTCGCGGCCGAAGCACACGATCGAACCGCCGGGGCGGCGGGCGCAGGTGTGCTCGCCGCCGGCGGCGAGCTCGGTCACGGTCACCGCCGGGTTGCTCTTCTTGGCGAGCAGCTCGAGCTGACCGGTGGCGTCCATGGCGAGTTGCCCGAAGTCGTTGTTGCCCGTGCACCAGACCTCACCCAGCGAGCGCAGGCAGGTGTGGTGCTGGCCGGCGGTGACCGACGTGACGTTGACGATCGGGAAGTTGAGCGTCGACGTGAGCCGGCGCTGGACCTCGCCCGGCAGGCTGCGGCCCTGCTGGGTGCCGTCGCCGAGCTGGCCCATCAGGTTGAAGCCCCAGCAGCTGGCGCGGCCGACGCCCGTCGCGGCGCAAGCGTGATTGTCGCCCACCGCGAGGTCGAACGCCCCGGTGATCGTCGCGACCGGGACCGGCGTGGTGCGCTGGGTGGTGGTGCCGTCCCCGAGCTGGCCGAAGTTGTTGCGCCCCCAGCAGCGCACGCCGCCCGCGGTCATACGCGCGCACGTGAACGAGGTCCCCGCCTCGACCTCGGCGATTCCGCCCATCGGCAGCAGCCCCGACCGGCTGATGGTGCCAACCGTCCTTGGCGTGCTCGCCGAGGTCAGGCTGGCGTTGCCGAGCTGACCGAAGGCGTTCGACCCCCAGCAACGCGCCTGACCGCTGTCGAGGGTCGCGCAGGTGTGCGAGCCGCCGGCCGACAGGCTGGTGATGCCGGTGAGGCTCGACACCGCGGTCGGGGTGTGGCTGTCGACGGTCCAGAAGCCGCCCAGCTGGCCGCTGTTCCCGCGCCCCCAGCACACCGCGGTGCCGCCGGCGCGGACCGCGCACGAGTGGTAGCTGCCGGCGGTCACCGCGACCGCGTCGGCGACCCCGACGACCGTCACCGGCGTTGGCGAGCTGGTGGTGGTGCCGTTGCCGAGCTGGCCGTAGTTGTTGCGACCCCAGCACGACACCGTGGCGTCGGCCTCGACGGCGCAGCTGTGGGTGGTGCCGGTGGCGATCGTCGCGTTGCGCTCGTTGATCAACTCTTGCTTGGTCACCGCCAGCGACGGTTCGTCGTCCACGGACAGGCAGGCCGGCGCGCCGACGAGCGCCACGGCAAGCGAGACGAACGACAGGAGCGGTCGCAGCCGGGATCGGGCAGGAGGTGTCATGCCGAGCGCTGACTGCACCTGCCGTACCGACATCCGCCCCGCCGAGGTGCGCGCAACTACAGCGGGCGGCAACGGTGCCAACCGATTGCCTGATCAATTCGCCTGGACAGTCTGTCGAGCGCACGGCCGGGATCGATCGCGGCGCGCGTGCCGGCCGCCGCGGGCTACGGCCGGCGAGCGCGACTGTGCGAATCTTGGCTTCGCGCTGATCGAACGGAGCAGAAGAACATTCGCCGACGCTCGACTCAGCGATTCACTTTTCGCAGAATCCGAAGCTGCAGGTCGGCGCTTCAGTGGGACATTCGCGCGCGATCGTGCACGGGACACAATCGGTGCGACCGGTGACCTGCGCGTCAAAGGCGCAACCCCATCGCAACGATGGCGCGTAGGCCACCGGAGCGCTCCCGTCACCACCACCGCCATCGTTTGTACGGGTCCAAAAAAATCGCCCACGTTTTGAGGGAGCCCGTGAAGCGCCATCCCGCAGCTGTTCGCGAAGACGTCCGAGATCCCGATGTCGACCGCGACGCCCCCTGGCGGCAAAACACAGCTCTTCTCATTGGCGGGCTCGGTGAGCGAAGGGTCCCACCAGGTGGCCGTGCCTTTGGCGGGCGTGTTCGCCACGATCGAGCCCACTCCTACGCACGACCCGGACGATTGATAAATCAGACTGATCGGTGAAGCGGCGTTGCCCAGCCGAGACGCCAACCGCCCCAAGAATGGCTTCATGGCGGTCGAACCCACCATCACCAGGGCATTGTTCAATGACAAACAGCTGAAGCCCGCGTTTGGCTGAGCGCCCGCGTCGACAGGTCCCGCGTCTGGCCTCCCAGCGTCATGAAGGGCAGGCAGCGCAGGCAACCCACCATCGACCAGCAGCGGCGTCAGTCGATCCCGCTGGAAGGGCGTGCACACCGAGCTCGTGCATTGGTTGAGGTACTGCTCGTCGGTGATGGGAGTGCACGCCCAGCACCCCAGTCCGCCCAACCCATCTGGATTGTGGCACTGAATGCCGCCATCGTTCGAGGGAAGAGAAGGTTCCAACCGGTAGCCATCGACTTCGAGCAGCAGGTTGCAGCCAGCCACCAAAAGGAAGGTTGTCGCTGACGCCGTGAGCCTCGCCGACACTGCCGTGTATCTGTTCGGGAGGCATGCACGTCACCTTCCCTTTGAACAGCCCGCTGCGAGTCACCACCGCAGAGTCCATCGCTTTGGCGATGCCGAAATCGACGATCTTGCAATCACCGTCGTAGGTCACCAGCACGTTATGGGGAGAGAGATCGCGGTGCACCAACTGCAGGGGTGCCCCGTCGTAGCCGCGCAGATCGTGGGCGTATCTCAAGCCCTCAAGAACCATCGACATCACGTGAAGTGAAATCGAGAGCGGAACTTGAGTTCGTTTGCGCAGCTTGCTGTACGCAGGGCCGTCGATGAACTCCATCGCAATGAAGTACTGCGAGCCTTCGTTGCCGACTTCCTATGTCTGCACCACGTTCGGGTGAGTCAGCCGAGCGGCGAGCCGCGCCTCCTCGAGGAACATCTGAACGCTGGCTGGGTCGTGCAGGTTGCGCAGCAGCTTGAGCACTGCCAACTTGTTGAACCCGCCTGGCCCGCCTGAGACCCCAAGGCACACATCGGCCATGCCGCCCTGGCCAAGCTCTGCGAGAAGCCGGTATTTCCCGACGATGTTTCCCTGCCGCGATTCAGTCTTCATCAAACCCTACCCGCGATCAAAGTAGGTGCCACTGATTGCGGAAGGCAATGAACAAGCAGGCACCAACCGCGTGACGTGATCGCTACTTGATTGACGGTCAAATGCAGGCAGATCGTGGCGCGGAGCTTGCCGAGCCTGCACGAGTGTGGGGCGCGCTGACTGGAAGGTGATCAGGCGTCATAGCGCCACGGGTCGACCAGTCCGATTCCACAGCCCTCAGTGGCCTGAGCCAGCGCGGCATCAAATTGACCGACGGTCGAGATGAAATGCCGTAAGCGCTTCGATCGGCACTCGGAGGGAGCTCGATGGCGCAACTAAGAACGGCCCACGAAATAGTTCGTGAGCCGTACAATTACTAAACGAGGAGCCGCGAACGAACGAGACTTGACGAATCGCTCCATCCTAGAACCGCTGTGATTGAGATGTAGGCGGCGGCGTGATCGTGACCCAATCTGAGCGAATCATCAGCGCAGCTGGGGGAAAGATTTGTGACTGGCTTCCGCACCTCGATGTGGACGCGCGTTCCATGCGTTCTGCTGAAGAGGAATTCAAGCTTCTGCCAGCCCGACGAGCGAAGCGCCGCGATGCTGAGGAGGTCGGGCAAACCGCCCGCATAGCGGGTACCTTCCCATCCGGTGCGCGAGGACCTCTCCCAGGCGCTGGCGTCGTTGCCGTCGGAGGGCGGCCTCTCCGGCGAACCGGCGCGCGCGGCCCAGCGGCTGCGGGACCGGATCAGCCGGGACCTTCTCCCTCGGCTCGGCGGGCCGCACCCCACGCTGATCGTCGGCATCGCCGGGCCGAACAACGTGGGCAAGTCGAGCCTCTTCAACTCGCTGGTGGGCGCGCCCCTGTCTCCTTCGCGGCCGGAAGGCGGCCTCACCAAGCAGTGCTTTGCCGCCGCCCACCCCACGCTGTGGGCCGGGCCGCTGCGCGCCTTCCTTGAAGCGCGGTACGAGGTCGTGGAGGCCGAGGGTCCGCAGCCTCCGCCGATCACCGATCTGGGCCCGCCGGGCCGACTGTATCTGGCGCGGGTGCCGTCGGTGCCCGAGGGAATCCTCCTGATGGACACCCCGGACTTGGACAGCGTCCACCTCACGAACCGCCGCGCGGCTGAGGCGCTGCTCGTCACAGTGGACGTGGTGGTCTTCGTGGTCTCGCGCCACACCTACCAGAACGCCGCCGTCGTCCAGTTCCTCAAAGACGCGGTCGGGCACGGCCGGCCGTACGCGCTCGTGTACAACGAAGCGATGCGTGAGGACGTGGCCATCTCCCACCTGGACAAGCTCGTCTCTGACGTGGGCCACCCGCCGCTGTCGCGCGAGGTGGCGCTCCACCAGCCCCAGGTCGAGTCCGGGCAGGCGCTGCTGAAGACCTCTCCACTCGGTCAGCGGCCGCCGCTGTCGCAGCTGCTGCGCGAGCCGGCCCAGGTGGCCCGCCTGAAGGCGAGCGCGCTGCGTGCCGCGCTGGGCGATGCGCTCGAAGAGCTGCGCGAGGTGGCAGCCGCGCTCGAGTCCGCGGTTGCGGAACCCGAGCGGCTCCGCGCGCGCGTTCACCGCGAGCTGTTGCAGGTCGCGGAGCGCGCCGCGGTGCTCTCGATCCCCGCCGATGTTCTGATCGAGGCCTTTCGGGACGAACTCGACGCGCGCTCGCCCACCCACCGGTGGCTTCGCAGAGTCCCCCGGCTGCTGGCGGCCGGCCTCTCGCAGGTGGGGCGGTTCGTTCGCACCCAGTTCGTCGGCCCGGAGCCGGTGCTGCCTGCGCTGCAGACTCGGGTGCGGCAAGCGCTCGCGGCCGGAGTTCGGGAGGTGGCGTTGGCCCTCGCGCCCGAGGTGGCCACCTGGCGCGGCAAGGCGGGCACCGGTGAAGTGCTCTCGTCCACCCTCGTTGCCGCCGCCGCTCCGGAAGGCATCGCCGTCCCGGATGAGCCCGAGATGCACGGCGATCGCCAGCGGCTCTACGCCTTCTGCCGCGAGCTGTTGGCGCAGCACATGCCGGCGGGAGTCAGCGGCGAGCTGCGGCAGCTGGGGGCCACCTTTGCGTACGCGGTGCCAGCGCTGGCGGGTGCGATGGGCGCGCTGGTCGTGCCCGGCGTAACTGGCGGCGCCGACGTGATCTTCGCCAGCACCCTGGTGACCACTCCGCTGCTGGAGAAGTTCGTCGACCTGCTGGGGGCGGACGTGCGCGACGCCGTCGCGCAGGCCTGGCGCACCTCGCATGGCCTGACGCTGGCGCGCGATCTGGAGGCGGGAGCCTTCGCGCCCTTGCTTGGGGCCCTCGATGACGAGGCACAGGACGCGCGCCGGAGGGCCGATCAGCTGCGCACCACCGCCCAGAGGGTGACCCACTTCATTGCCGAGCAGCCCCAGTGATCGCCGCGCTGCCACCGCCGCCTCAGCTGCAGGGCGTGCTCGCCGAGGCTGGGAAGCTGCTCCCGCCGGGACCCGGCCGCGCGCAGGTCGACCGGCTGTTCGCCGACTACACCCGCGGCTTCGAGGGCGAGCAGCGAGCGCTGGTGATCGCGCTGATCGGCGCAACCGGGGCCGGCAAGTCCACTCTGCTCAACGCGCTGGTGGGCGCGGCGGTGGCCGCTCCCGGCGACAAGCGCCCGACCACGGTTCAGGCCGTCATCTACGCGCCCGACGATGCGAGCCTGGGTGGGTTGAGCGCGCAGTCGGCTTCGGTGGTGCGCTACTCGAAGCACGCGCCGGGCCCGTGGAGCGGGCACGTCTTCGTCGACACTCCGGACATCAACAGCGTCGCAACGGAGCATCGCGAACGGGCGGCCGCAGTGGTCGAGCAGGCGGACGTGGCGATCGTCGTGCTGCACAAAGGCAGCGTGGCGGAGGCGGTGCAGACCGAGTTCCTTTCCGGCTTCGCGCGCCGACGCCGGTTGCTCTTCGTGCTCAACCATACCGACCTGTTGTCGGCCGACGCCCAGCACATCCTCAAGCAGCAGATCCGCGCTGTCGCTGGCGATCGGCTGGCGGTGCCGAACGCCGAGGTCTACTCGGTGAGCGCGCTGCTTTGGCAGCAGGGCCGTGCTGAGGTGGGCGAACGGGAGGCGCTGCTCGCCGCGCTGTGCGAGCTCCGCGACCACGCGGTGGCGGATCGGGTGCGTCGCAGCAACGCCCTGGGTGCGCTGCGTGAGTTGCAGGCGGTGTTCGGCCCGGCCCTCGAGGCTGCGGAGGCGGTCACCGAGCGGCGGGCGAAGCTGCTGGCCGAAGGTTTGGCAGCCGCACGCACTGCGCTCTCGGAGGACTTCCGGGCGCGGCTCGAGGCGGCTTCCGCGCATTTGGGCCATGCGGTCCGCAACGAGGCCGCCCGCCGCTTCTGGGGGCCGGCTGGCTGGTGGATGCGACTGTCGCTTGCCGGCACCTCTGGAGTGGGAGCTGCGGCCTTGCTTGTCCGAGGAAATCCGCTCGTCGCGGGGGGCGTGGCGGTGGGGGCCGCGCTGCTCAATCGGATTCAGCAACACACCCTCGAGCGCAGTGCCCAGCGGCGAATGGAGGAGGTCTCCTCCGGCGATCCGTCCGTAAGGGCGGCGGGGCTGGCGCTGGCGGGCACGCAGAACGACGCGCTCCAGCAGGGGGGGGACGCGGGGCTGCCCGAAGTCACCGCGCTGGCCGGGGAGTTGTCGAAGCTCCGCGCCGTGGTCTGGGAGGCGACATCGACGCTGGGGCTGGCCGAGGCGGTGACCCGCTGGTGGAAGGTCGCGCGGTTCGTCCTGCTGCCGGTGGTCAACTTGCCGCTGCTGGCCCTCTTCGGGCACGTCGCCTACGTCGTGGTGCGCGGATACTTCGAGGCGAACTACGTCGGCGCCGACTTCCTGCTCAGCGCCGCCGCTCTCGCCGCGCTGATCGCCGGGTTCGGCGCCGGCCTGGCTTCGCTCACCTTGTTCGGGGTGCGGCGGCGGCTCGTCTCCGAAGGACGCAGGCAGTTCGAAGCCGCGCTGGGCGAGCTGAGCGCCCAGCTGCTCTTCGCGGCAAGAGAGCACGACCGAAGCCCGAAGCAGGCCGCGCGGCTGTTGCTGGGTTGTGCCCGCGGGGCGTAGGTCGCGCTCAGGGAAGAGGCCTCGTGCGCGGCGACAGGCTGCTCGTGCCGGCATGTTGTTCGACATCGCCTCCGTCAGCCTCTGGAGTCGACTGTAGTGATCGACCAACCGCAGCGATCGACCAACCGCAGCGATCGACCAACACTACCGGCGCCCACCGACGCAAAGCGCGTCGAGTGGTGTTCGACCAGCGGCGACGGGCTTCCTTGGTTGAGGAGGCACCGTCGGCGTACAGGGACATCGGAGAAGTGCTTGAAGACGAAGCTGACCTCGTGCGCCCGGTTGTTCGGCTTGAGCCGATTGCGGTCCTCAAAGGCTGAAGTTCATCATTCGCGCCCAACGAGCCTTGCAAGTACGCCCGGCCGTGACTGTTCGGCCAATGCACGCAAGCCATCGAGAAGATCTTCTGGCGTACCGGCATCTTCACCAACCGTGGGTTGCTGTGGGTCGTCGGACTCACCCTGGTCCTCCAGGTCGCCCTCGTCGAACTGTCCTTCACCCGCGCGCTTTTCAAGCTGGCGCCGCTCACGGCCTGGCAGCTCGCGCTCACGTGCGGTTTGGGTCTGGTTGTGGTGACGCTGATCGAACTCGCCAAGCTGGCGCTGGAGGCGCGGCGCCGCCGGTCGGCCCACCACACTCCGCCCGGTACGACGCCGTCGCAGGCCACTTCCAAACCTACGTCCGACCAGGTGGCTTGAGCTGCACTCCGGCCATGCCCACTAAGTGTTCGGCTGAAATGCGCCAGCGGAGGCACATCAAGCTGCTGCAAGGGCTGCACGCCGCCCTGGGCCGTGCAGCGCTTGCGCCTTCGTGGATTTCCCCCCGTCACCCAGGGTCGGCACACACGTTGCGACTGACCAACGCCATGCCCACGTTCGTTTGCTGGACGCATCCCGAGATTCGTAGCTTGCGAGCCGGAAGCTGTTTTGAGTGTGGTTTGACCCTGAAGGTTGAGCCTGACCACCACCTTGGATTCGAACGCAGCCTCGAAGGGGTCACCTTCGACCAGGCGCGCGAGAAGGTGAGCGTCGCGCTCAAGGCGGAAGGCTTCGGTGTGCTCACTGAGATCGACGTGAAGGACACGCTGAAGAGAAAGATCGACGTGGAATTTCGCCGTTACCTGATCCTCGGTGCGTGCAACCCCACGCTTGCGTATCGCGCCCTGCAAGCGGACCCGCAGATTGGATTGCTGCTTCCGTGCAACGTCGTCATCCAGGACGGCCCCAGGGGCGGCGTCGTGTCTCAGTGGTGGATCCGCGAACGATGTACACGCTCAGCAAGAACCCCGCTTTGCTGCCAATCGTCGAGGAAGCCGATCAGCGGTTGCGGCGGGTCATCGCGGCACTCGGCTGAGGCGTCAGTGCGAGCAACGAACGCGGTGGGCCTGACCGTCCCAATCAGGGGTAGCCGCAAGACCACGAACCTCGGGCTTAACTCCGCTCAGCGAGCAACGAACGCGGTACGTAGGCTGCAAGTTGTTCCGTTTACCCGAGGTCCGAGGTCTTAAAAATGCGGCTGCTGCCCTTGGTTGTTCTCATCAGCATCAGCTGCTCCCGGGAGGACGCGAGTGCTCCGGTCGCACTCCCTACTGTTCAAGCACCGAGCGGAGGCGTCGTGAGTGGTCGGGTGCTCGAGACCTTCGAGGCGCCAGGCTACACGTACCTGTTGCTGAGCACGCGAGCCGGAGACCGGTGGGCTGCGATTCCGACCGCTGCGGTTGCCGTGGGAAGCGAGGTCAGGCTGGCCAACCCGATGCCGATGAAGAACTTCGTCAGCAAAACGTTGGGCCGGACCTTCGCGGAGATCTTATTCGCCAGTGGCATCGAGCAGAAAGGCGGTGCCGCCTCAGCACCTCAAAGGAGCGCGGGCCTCGACCCTGAATACGCGGCCCTGGACGCGTGGGCGAAGACCGCGGCCGCGCCGGTACCGAGGGCTGCTGGTGTCGAGTCCAAGACCGTCGCTGAGATCTTTGCCCAGCGTGCCGAGCTTGCCGACAAGCCGGTAATGCTGCGCGGAAAGGTCGTGAAGGTCACCTCGGGGGTCCTTGGCAAGAACTGGCTGCATCTGCGCGATGGCTCGGGCAGCCCTGAGGGAAAGGATGACGACCTCGTGGTTACCACCGCCGAAAAGATCGCTATCGGCGACGTTGTCGTGATGAGGGGGCCGGTTCACCTCGCGCGAGACTTCGGTTCAGGCTACGTCTTCCCGGTGATGATCGAGGATGCGCAGCTCGTTCGCTGAAGTGGTGAAGTCAGCCTCGCCTCCGCGAACTCGGTGCCTGTTTCTGGTGCAGAAATCAGTAGGAGCGCCAGAACACGCAAATCCTGCACGCGAGACGGTTGCCGAAATTCCCAGTCGTCGCTGAGCAGCCAGCGGCGCGTCAATTGCGTAGGGCCCCCCGGGAGGCGATCTGAAAAACTCAAGTCTGACGTGGGTGGTGGTGTTGTCGGTCGGTGGCCTGTACGGCTGCCAGGGGCCGGCAGGAGAAAACGGCAGCTCGTGCTCGACGAAGGACAACGGAAACGGAACCGTCACCGTGTCCTGCACCGACGGAACGAGCGTTACCGTGGCGAATGGTAAGAATGGGACCAACGGCGATGCCGGGACCTCCTGCTCAATTACCACCCGAAGCGACGGTGGCCGGATAGTCAGCTGCACGGACGGTACGATCGCCGACCTCCCTAACGGCACCGCCTGTACGATTTCCAACAACACCGACGGCGGCCGGACCCTCACCTGCAGCGATGGCACGGTCATCCCGATCATCAACGGAACGAATGGGACCAACGGAAGCAATGCCGCCAATGCGTTCCGGGTCGATCAATTCCACGGCACCGACTTCCTCGAGAAGACCGCGCTGTCGAGCGCCAGCAAGTTCCTCGCCGACATCACGATCACCTCTGCGACAGCGAGCGACGCTGGAGTCGTGGTCGTGCGGTTCAAGGTGACCGACCCGGCGAACAAGCCGCTGCGGGGGATCAAGACGGTCAACGCAAACATCGTGAAGCTGTTGCCTCGCGACGCCGATGCGGGTGAGGCGTCCAACAAATGGGTCGCCTACCTTTACCGACTCCAGACGGTCAGCGGCCCCGATGGAGGCTTTCCCAACCCCAACGGCACGAAAGCGTTCCAGCCCAACCGCGAGAGCAACGGGACGCTGGTCGACAACGCCGACGGCTCGTACGTCTACACCTTCGCCACCAACCTCTCGAACATCGTCGTTGACGGGAAGCCGATTTCGTTCGAGCGCAACCGGCTTCACTGCATTGCGGTGATGATGGGTGGTGGCAGCGGGCCGACCGCCGACGCATTCTTCGACTTCGTTCCCGACGGTTCTCCCGCGACCGAGAGCCGGCGGCTGATCGACACCCAGACCTGCCGCAGCTGCCACGGTCAAGAGTTCCACGGGCACGGCGGAGATCGCCTCACTGTCGAGGTCTGCGCGACCTGTCACTTGCAGGGCGCCACCGACCCGCACGGCGGTGAGTCGCTGGT
>JANOHG010000344.1:0-2473 GCA_031406375.1 Archangiaceae bacterium
CGCGCCTTCGGCATCGACGTGGTGACGATCATCCAGGCTACCAACACCCAGCTGCAGGCGCTCGACACCTTCGTGCGAATCAACAGCGAGCAAACCGCGAAGAGCATCAGCGGGGCCGAAGAGCAGATCAAGCAGCTCAACGAGAAGATTGCCGGGCTGCGCGCTGACATCGACAAGCGCACCGGCCAGTTGGCTCAGACCACCAACGCAGCGACAGCCCGGAAATCTGAGGTACAGCGGGTGCTCGACTTCTTCGGTTCCTCGACGCCTGCGAAGAGCTGATTCCCTTTTCCCGTTCAAGTCTTTCTTGAAGGAGTCGCAGTGAAACTGACCCCGTTTGCGAAAGTGTTTCTTGTCCTCGTCATCCTTGGCGTGGCTGGCTTCATCGGTTTCAAGAAGTATGGCGACAATCTGCGCAGCTGGGCGGGCGCCACCAAGGCGGGCGATCCGAAGCCGGGTGACACCCCCATCGACAAGAACGACTTCACGTTCGTCGGCGACAAGAACGTTGATGCGCCCAGATCAGGAGAGGTCGCCGTCAGTGCGAACGCCAACGGCGCCACCGTCGGAGCGGGCAAGCTGAGCCGACCACTGGTCGTCGGGATCAACACCTGGGCAGGCCACGCGCCGGGCATCGTTGCGAACGGCGGGTTGGATCCAGGCAGCGGCTCGTCGCTGTACAAGAAAAAATACGGGCTCGACGTGAAGTTCGTGCTGCTCGAGGATCCAGCGGCGAAGTTGGCTGCGTTCATCAAGGGCGACATCGACATTATGTGGGACACGGTCGACTCGTACGCACGCGAAGCGAGCGTGCTGGCGGACCAGAAGATGAAGGCGAAGGCGATTATTCAGCAAGACTGGAGCCGCGGGGGCGACGGCATCGTCAGCTTGAAGACAATCAAGAGCGTCGAAGATTTGAAGGGCAAGAAGGTCGCGACCACCAAGTTCACGCCCAGCCACTGGCTGCTGTTGTTCCTGCTGTCGCAGTCGGGTTTGACGCCTGAAGACCGCAACAACGTCGAGAAAAACCTGATCTTCACCGACGAGGCATCCAAGGCGGCGGCGGCGTTCAAGGCCGGTAAGGTCGACGCGGCAGTGACGTGGGAACCTGACCTCTCGGGTGCGGTCACCGCACGCGAGAACGAGGCGCACGTGCTGGTTTCGACCACTGCAGCCACCAACGTGATCGCCGACACGCTGGTTGCGCGACAGTCGTTGATCGACGAGGCACCTGCGACGGTGCAGGACTTCGTCAACGGCTGGTTCGACGGCATCTCGGTAATGAAGGAAGACCCCCAGGGCACCAATAAGTTGATTGGCGACGTGCTCAAGCTCACCACCGACGACGTGTCGGGAATGCTGTCGGGCCTCAAGCTCACCGCTTTCGCCGACAACGCACAGTTCTTCGGCCTGTCGGGGCCGAAGGCGTATTTCACGTCACTCTTCAACGGCGCGTTCGTGATCTGGCGCAAGAAGGGCGTCGTCACCAGCATCGTCGATGCGAAGGACTGGCAGGATTCGCGCTTTGTTGCGGCGCTCGCCAACCAGTACAAGAGCCAAAAGGTCGAAGAGACATTCGCGTTCAAAGACAAGCCGAAGCTGACTGACCGCGCGATCGTGAACAAGAGCCTGTCGATTCACTTCACGACCGGGTCGGACGAGATCATGCCAGGCAGCTATTTCACGCTCGACTCATTGGGCGAGACGATGCTCGCGTTCGGAAGCACCTACCTGAAAGTAGAAGGCAACACCGACGCGCGCGGCGCCGAGGGCGCCAACAAGACGTTGTCACAGAAGCGGGCCGAGGCAGTGCGGAAGTACCTGGTCGCCAATTTCGCGATTCCTGAAGAACGCTTCGTCACCGAAGGGAAGGGCTCGGCCAACCCGGTCGCGGCCAACACCACCGAAGACGGGCGGGCGCTCAACCGGCGCACCGACATCAAGGTCGTTCTGAATCCTCAGTAATGCCCCCGACCAAGCGCGCGAAGCCTCGGCTGTTCGGCGTTCGCAGCAACATTCAGGAAGGCACTGGGCGCATTCTCGGCGCGAGCAGCATCGTATTGGTGCTCGCTGCGTGGTGCATCTGCAGCTACGTGACGGTGACCCGCAACGGCGAACCGGTGCCGTTGGTTTCCCACTTCTTCCTGCCTGCGCCAGATGAGGTCCTCAAGAGCCTCGTCTACCTCATCTACGAAAAGGGGCTGCTCAACGCGATTGGCACGTCGACGGTGCGAATCCTCAAGGCGTTTGCGCTCAGCATTACCGTCGCTTTGCCGCTGGGTATTGCGATGGGCACCTTCCAGGCGGTGAATCGGTTCTTTGATCCGATTGTCGCTCCGCTTCGCTACTTGCCGATCACCGCGTTCATCCCCTTGCTCATCCTCTGGTTTGGCATCGACGAGTCCCAGAAGATTGCCTTCCTTTTTCTGGGCACGGTGGTGTTCCTGTTGCCGGTGGTGGTCGATGCGATCAG
>JANOHG010000375.1:0-10895 GCA_031406375.1 Archangiaceae bacterium
AGCTGGCCTGGTTCAAGGCAGGGCTCAAGGCCAGCCCGTGCGTGTTCAAGCTGATCCTCAACTCGGTGCCGATCAGCGACTTCGGCTTCTCGGCGTTCAACACCGACGGCTGGCGCGCGTACCAGAAGCAGCGGCTCGAGATTCTCAAGTACATCGACGACCAGCTGCTCCCCGGAGTGCTCTGGGTCTCAGGCGACCACCACTTCGCAAGCTACGGCACCATCTCCGGCAGCGGCGCGGGCTCGAAGGCGATCGAGGTGCTCGCGGGGCCAGGCGGCCAGAGCGCGAACGGGCTGTTCAACCTTCTCGCCAAGCCCCGCTGGGAGTTCGCGTCTGGCGAGAACAACTACCTTGCGATTCATTGCCTCCCGGCGACGAAGGAGTTCCGGCTCGTGTTCCACGACGGGCAGGGAGGCAAGCTGTTCGAGAAGACGATCGCGACCTGAGCACCTGGCAGACAGCGCTGTTGGGGGTAGGCCGACTTGTACGAGGGACGTGCACGCCGCGGCAGCTCGAGGAAGACTACCGCGCGCCCTGCGCCTTGCCCAGGCGAACTGCCCAGGCGAATTGTCGCCGTGCGGCGCGCGGCCGGGGAAGACCGGCCGGTTACGGCCGGCGCGCGCGTTGCAGTCACCGCCGCCATGTTCAAGCTCAATCGATCCGTGCGTGCGCTGGCGTTCATGATCACCGGCGCGGCCCTGGGGGCCTGCGGCTACGACGAGGGCGCCGCTCTCGGCACCGACGAACAGGAGCTCCGCAACGCTCCGATGGTGCTCGACCGCTACAGGGCGGTCGTCAAGGTGCAGCATCAGGAGGACGATGGACGCTGGACCCAGGACTGCTCGGGGACGCTCATCACGCCGGCCGCGGTGCTCACCGCCGCGCACTGCATCTGCCCCGGCGAGTGCACCGTCGGCAACCTGACCGACGCGCGCCGGGTCATCTTCACCGACGTGCTGCCGAGCACGAACCCGTTCGCCCCGACCAACCTCGAGGATCTCGTGGTCGCGGTCCGCTCGGTGAGCCGGCACCCGGACTACACGCCCGGCGACGCCCACAGCTGGGCCAACGACTACGCGATCCTGCGGCTCGACACGGTGCAGTCCGTGACCTCGCACCGGGAAATCGACGACATCGGCGGCCTGGTGCAGCCGATCGCGCCGGCGATCGTGCGCAGCTCGCTGATGCCGACGGGCGAGTGGGGCACGCTGGTCGGCTACGGGCACTGGGGCTCCGACTGCTCGATCACGCAGGATCTCGACAAGCGTTCCGGCAAGGTCCAGCTCGAGTCGTACGTCACCTACAGCGCGCCGTACGGCCGCAAGATGATCATGCACGACGGCATCAGCGTCTGCCAGGGTGACTCGGGGGGGCCGTACTTCGACGCCGAGGGCAAGGTCGCCGGCGTGATCTCCACGGGCAACCCCGACACGGGGCTCAGCAGCCCCGACCCCACCGCCAACGCGTACGCCTGGCTCTCGACCACGGCCTGCCCGTTCTTCGACAGCAGCGACGTCGACGCCAGCTTCTGCACCGATCTCTGCCGCTGTCCCACCGGCGACGGCGATTGTGACGGAGATGCGTCGTGCTCCGCCGGCGCGGTCTGCGCTGACGACGTCGGCAAGGTCGCCGGCCTCGACGTTGGCTGGGACCTCTGCTGGGACGTCGACTACCTGGTGCGGGCCTACGCCGCGACCAGTTTCGGCGGCGCGGTGCAAGAGCTGCCGCCCGCGGTGTGGACCGGGTCCGAGCTGTCGAGCGTCGGCGACAACGGCATCAGCTCGCTGCGGGTCCCCGCCGGGCTCACCGTGCGACTGTGCAATGGCGCCACCGGCGCCGGCCCCTGCGCCGACTTCACCACCGACACCGCGATCCTGCCCGCCGGAATGGACAACGTGGCGTCGCAGGTCACCGTCGATCCCGGCGTGCGGCTCTACGACGGCGCGAGCTTCACCGGCGCCGCGCAGACGTTCCGCGCCGGCACGTACGCCGCGGCCCAACTCGCCGGTGTCGGCGACAACGCCGCGAGCTCGCTCTGGGCGGTGCCGGGGGTCCAGGCCCGGGTCTGCACCGAGCCCAACGGCACTGGTACCTGTCGCAACCTGGCGGGCTCGGTGCCGGGGCTGGCCTCGGTGATCTCCAACCAGATCTCGTACATCCAGGTGCGCCTTGGCGCGACGGTTTACGAGCACGCCGACTACGCCGGGGCGTCGCAGACCTTCGCCGCCGGCACGCACACGAGCACGGCCTTCACGACCATCGCCGACAACGCCGTGTCGTCAATCGTCGTCGCGCCAGGGCGCACCGCCATGCTGTGCGCCGGCGCCGCCGGCACCGCGTGTGCCGCACGTTCCCCGCCGGCCACCACTCGTTCGTCGGCCTGCAGTTGAACGACCACACCTCGTACATCAGCGTCCAGTAGCGCGCGGTGACTTTGCAGCGATTGCCCGCCTCGATCGAAGTGGCGTCATCGTCACGGCCGCCGGCGACGACGAGCGCTACGATTTTGTGAGCCGCTATTTCGCGCCTGCGAAGGGCATCAACGAAGACCCGGTGACTGGAGGCGCGCACTGTGCACTCGCACCCTATTGGGCAAAACGGTTGAACAAGAGCGAGTTTCGCGCGCTTCAGGTGTCACGACGCGGCGGCGAGATTCGCTGCCGCCTCCAAGCAGCTCATGTCGAGCTCGAAGGGGAGTGCGTCTTCTATTTCGAAGGCCGTGCAGAGATTTGATGCTGCGCATCTACGGCTGCGCAGCGTCGATTCACCTTTCGTTTGGTTGCAGGCGACTAACCCTTCGATTCAATCGGAGAGTCCGCAGTCGTCTCCGAGTTCTTGACCCACATCCCGTCGCGGCGGGAATCGCGAATGTATACTGGGGCTCCCCCAGTTTCGTTGACACTCTGAAAGAGGGAGAACGTCAACATGGCACTGGCGCAGGGTCGACGAGCTGCAGCGCGCTTGCCCGAAGGCAAAGGTGGTGGTCGATCGGCCCTTCATCAAAGACGGAAACGTGATCACCAGCCCCGGCATCGCCGTGGTCAGCGACGGCGCGAAGTTCATCGACTTCGTGAAGAAGGCGCCAACGGATGGTTGCTGTCGATCAGAATTCGTCCATTGGTTGATTGTCGCTTGAGCCACACGTCAACCTCGCGCGCGAGGATCTGGCTTCGCAGGTGTCGGTCGCTGTGCGCGATCTTTGCGACCTGTTCGATCCAGATGGCGGCCTCAGTCCATCGACCTTGGCGCGCGAGCACGGTGGCGAGCAGGAAGGCACCCTCGCTGGTGCGAGACGAGAGCTTCGTCCGGTCGAGTCGCGGCGCCAACAAGGCCTCTGCCTTCTCGACGTGGCCTTCCTGCAGATGCACCCGCGCCAGTGCGCTGGCGGCAAAGAGCGCAGCGCCATCACGTTTGGAGCTGGACTCGATGAGCGCATACGCGCGCAGCGCATCGCTCTTGGCGGCGCCCCGCCGTCCCAGCTCCGCGTTGGCGCGCGACCGCCGTGCCAGGCTCTCTACGATCACCGTGTGCGAAGGCGCGATCTTGCCCTCCGCGGTCGCGATCGCGCGCGACAGCGGCTCGAGCGCCGCCACGTGGGCGCGAGAATCGCCGAAGTAAAGACCGCGCAGGAGGCGCAAGTGACCGAGCGCCGAATAGGTCTGTGCGAACTCTGGGTGATCGGCTGGTTGCGTCTTGCTGCGAATCGCAAGGGCCTCGAGAGCAGCCGCTTCGGCTTCGTCGAAACGGCCCAACTCGGCGAGCAGACCACTCTGATTGGCCAATTGCCGCGCCACGAGTGGGTGATCGCGTCCCAACACCCCTGTTGAGAGCGCGATGGCGCGGCGGTAACTGTCGAGCGCTGCTTCGAACTCACCGAACTCATCTTGCGCGATCGCGAGGTTGCCGAGGGTGATGGAGATGTCAAACTCGCCGCTTCCCGCCGTTTCCTGGATGCTGAGCGCTCTCTGCCAGTACTGCTTGGCTGCCGCGACGTCGTTGCGGTGGAAGGCGACGCTGCCGAGGTTGTCGAGCGCGAAGGCCACCAGGGGATGCTTGGGGCCGTAAAGCTTCTCGCGCAAGGCGACATTTTTCTGCAATTCCAGGGTCGCGTCCTCATATTCGCCAAGCGCGGTGAGGACGATGCCCAGGCCCTGCCTTGCTTTGGCTTCATCAAGCCCGCCTTGTTGATTGACAGGGATGCGCGCGAGGGCGCTGCGATAGGCCTTTGCGGCCTCGGCGTAGTCGCCTTTGACGTTGAAGATCGCCCCGAGATTGGTTTGGAAGACCATCGGGTGCAGCGGTTGCTCGCTCAGCTCGGCAAGCTGCGCGACCACCGCTGAGCTGGCGAGCGCCGCGTCCACTTGGTTGGCGGAGGCGCGGGTGCGCATGAGCAGCACTTGAGCATCGAAGAGGCGATCAGGGCGCTTCAGCGTGGCCGCGAGCTGCCCGCAGCGACCGAGCGCAACGGCCGCCAGCGGCAGGTCGTTGCCCCGATAGGCATTGCTGCCAACTTCGTAGGCCACCTCCACGGTGAGCGGCGCGTAGCCGATCTCTTCTGCCTCCTGCAAGAGCGGGCGCCCGGTGACCAGCGACTCTTTGTAGCGGCTCTGCAGCGAGAGTGCTCGTACCTCGTCCAGCGCGCGAAAGGCGATCTGCACAGGGGCGCTCTGACTGGCCGACGGCGGGGGTTCGTCGGCCAACCACTTCGAAGTCTTGCAGCCCTCGAGAGAGGGAAAGGCGAGGGCCGCTGCCGGTGCGTGGGCGGTGTCGCGCTTCAAGGAGACGCGACTGAGGGCTGCGAGGAGCGTGTCGAGCTGCGCCAGGCGGCGATCGAGGCAGTGCACGCGACGATCGAAGAGAGCATCGGACTGCTCGTGGCGCAGGAAGGTCGCTTCGCACGAGTCGCGCCGCATTTGGGTCCAATTCTTGATGTAGTCGTCTATGAGCGGGGCAGTGCGTTCCCACTGGGTTCTTCCGAAGGCGCCGCCCACGTCCTCAAACGTGCGCGCGAGTCGCCGGGCGCGTTCCGCGTTCCACACCCGCGTGGCGAGACCGGCGGCATCGCCGCACGGGATCGCCTGGCGCGAGAGAAGGGAAGTGCTCGCCGCGGTGAACGCCATCAGGCAGCCGGCCGCCAGCCCCCATCGCCAGCGACGTCGCTGAAGCTGGGCGCGAGAGAGCGCGTCGAGCAGTGCTTCCATCGAGGGAAAGCGCTGCGCCGCCTTCGCGTTAAGCCCGCGCTGGATGATCGCGTGCAGCCGTCTGGGCACCCCCCACCTGCCAGGACCCGGCGGCGCCAGGTCCTGGATTCGCCGGGGTCGATGCCCGTATAGCGCTTCATAGAGCGAAACGCAGAATGCGTACTGATCGCTTGCCGGAGAGCATTGGCCGCCCTCGCGCAGCTCTGGCGCCAAATACGCCGGTGTGCCCGCGATGCCGGAGACGGTGACCTCACCGGTGCCACCAACGACGTGGGGTCGGTGGTGGAAGCGTGCCAGGCCGAAGTCGCCCAAACGCACCCGCCCATCGGCGCCCACGAGGACGTTGCTCGGCTTGAAGTCACGGTGCACCAGGCCCGCCTGATGCACGGCGGCAAGACCGCGGCCGGCCTGAATGAGCGCGTCGAGACGTTCGGCGATCGTGAGGTGTTTCGCCGCCAGCCACCCGGCGAGGGTGACGCCCATCACGTACTCCATCGCAAAATAGCCGCGGCCCGCCCACTCGCCGGCGTCGAAGACCACCACGACATGCGGGTGGGCCAGCTTGGCGAGCGCCTGAGCCTCTTCGTGCAGAAGACGAGAGGAACCGTCTTCGAAACCCGGCAGCAGCAGCTTGAGGGCGACCGGGCGCTGGAGACCAGGATCGTCGGCGATCCACACTTCTCCCATGCCTCCCGCCGCCAGCCGGCATCGCAAAATGTATGTATCGAAGCGCTGACCTGCCTGCATGTCTGGTGACGGCGCGGCCTCTTCGAGGGTTGGTTCGAGGACGCCGAGGCCCTGCATGCGTGCCAACTCACCCAGCAGCGCATGGCAGTCGGCGCATTCGTCGAGGTGCTCCTGAAGCGCGCGCTGTTGCTCCGCGGTGAGGTGGCCGCTTGCGAAGTCGGAGATGGTGTCTTCGCTGGGACAAGCTCGCGGCGATGTCATTGATCCGGCTCACTCAGCAGTCGCTTGACGCTCACGTCCACGCTGCTGCGCACCAGGCGCAGGATGCTGCTGAGCTCGTTCTGGGTGACTTTGAGCTCGGTCCGCAACACGACGTGGGTCTCGTTGATCAGCCGAGCCCGGGCCTCGAGCAGGTGTCGGCCGATGGTCGAACGTGGACGCTTGTAGATCGCTGCCAACTCGGCAATGCCGAGCCCCACCACGAGCTGATACCGTAAGATCGAGCGGTCCCGGGCCGGGATTTGAGCGACCGCAGCCGAAAACGCAGCGCGGAACTCTTCGCGGTAAAGGTCTTTGAGGTACCTGAGCTCGGGGTCGTCTTCGCCAGGCTCGAGGGACCCGAGCCCGACCATCGCAGTTCGCTGTCGGCCATTCTTGCGCGTCATCGACAGCGCCACCCGGGTCGCGACGACACGCACGAAGCTGGCGAGCTCGGAACGCCCCGAATATTGGACGATCTTGGGCGCTCCTTCCTCGCTCGACAGGAGCAGTCGGTGCATCGCGAGCTGCACGGCGTCGTCCAGCTCGTGGCTGAGCCCTGAGATGTGTCGCAGCGCGCCACGCATCAGGCCCTCATAGGTCTGGACGAAGACCGGGTACGCGGCGGGGTCGCCGTTGCTGCAAGCACAAGCCAGGTAGAGATCGGCAGCCGAGTCCAGCGACCAGCCATGCGCTGCCGTGGGTGCGCGCGCCATCAGGTAATGTTGAAACTGTTCCTGGGACACCTGCAGCGCCGGCCAGTGTGCCCGGCCGGCGACGTACAACGTCTCCACCGTCGCAGCGCTGTCAACGGGCGCCGCGAGATCGTTCCGAGGTGCTCCTGTATGCATGGGTAACGAGGGGATTTTGCCCCAGCCGCGACCGCGACTCAATCGCTCGAAAAAAATTAGTGAGATTTCAACCGTGCGGTGGCGTCTGGGTTGGTGGCCGCTCGGATGAGCGGGCCAGCACCATTCCAAAGGATTTCCCCGATGCTGTCGCTGCTCACATTGTTTCGAGAAGTTGGTTCGCTGCGCTCTTGCGGAATTCTGCTGGTGCTGTCTCTCATCGCCTGCGGGACCAGCCGACCTGAAGCCGAAAGCGTGGAGCCGGACACCCGGGCACAGGCGCTCAGCCAGCCTACCTGGACCATGATCTCCTGCGACGGAGAACACACCGGGCTCAAAGCGACGCCCACACCCGACACCTGCGGCGGTCCCTGGGAGTTCAAAGCGCAGGACCTGGTACTTCGTGCAGACGCAGCCCAATGCGGCACCCACTGCTCAGAATACAATCGCTGCGAGCGCTGGAACCACGGCGTCGAGGCCTCGCCCCTTTACCGTACGACGTGGACGGTGACGCAGCATTGCACCACGCGCTGCGACAGCACTCAGCGAAGGCCCTGCATACCCATCACCTCTTGTACCTCCATCAATCCCTGCACTTCGCCTTCGCCGAGCGCGGCGCGCCTGGAAGCCACTGCCATCGCTGAGATGTCGAGCGAGATTAATGGGCTTGAACTCACCGGCGACGAGAAGGCCAGCCGGAAGTCAGCGCTGAGCTTGGCCATTCGTAACGTCACGAACGTGCAGTCGCGGGAACTGAGCGCCACCGAGCGCACGATCGAGAACGAGAATGAAGGCGGCGTGCAGGTCCGGGTCTTTCACCGCGTCGTGTCCTGCGAAAAAGACGTCGTCTCAGCTCAGGAGAAGGCGCGCGTCTCGAGCCAATGCGCCTGCAAGACCCGCTCACCGAACACCTGCTACGTACCCGCGCAGGCGGCGCCGACGCGTCGCTACACGAATCCCGGCGCGGCGAAGCCGGTTGACGTGTCAAACGTCATCAATGTCGTTTCGAGCTCGGTCAAGTGCATGACCTGCGACGACAAGCCAGTTGCGACGGAAAAGTACGCCTGCCTCACGGGCGTCTACGAACAGAACATCGTTGCTTCCGAGTTGCCCGCGGGGCTCACCGCGGCTTCGGTCACGCAAGCGGTGGTCTCACGGCTCAAAGTGTTGGCTGAGCTCTACGCGTGGGACGGCTCTCCTCACCTCAGCGATGCGCAATTCAAGAATCTGCTGCCGCTCTATTCCGAGATGCCGCACGCGGTCGCGACCTGCCACGTGCCGCTGGCGATTTCGCCGGCGGCTTGCGCTTCGATGGGGGCGTCGAACGGGCTCAACGCGAGGCTTCAGTTCTGCCAAAACCTGCTTCGCTACGACGTGGTAACCCAGGGAACCCGCTGGGCACGACTCGACGAATGCCTCGAGACCTTCGACATGGTGGGGCGCATCGCCGATGCGACCTGCCACAAGGCCTACCTCGGTGTCAGCACAGAGCTTGCTCGCGACCTGATTCAGACCAATCTGCGCAACGCGGGTTGGCTCGGGCTGCGGATGAAGGACGGGCAATTGCTGGGTCTGCCGGAAGCGATGCAAGCGATTCAAGCCTGGTATCAGCACGCCCAGGTCGCTGGCGGAGGCAGCGAGTGGTTGCGTACAGAGAGCAACGCGATCGTCGCCGGCTTTTGGCAGCACGTTCAAACCGCGACCTCGCTCACGTTGGAGAAGAGCGCCGCCACAGCGGCCTCGAAGAGCGATGCCGAACTGCGGCCGATCTTGGATCAACTCACCGGAACCGGCTTCAAGACCGACCTGCTCGTCGCCAAGGCAGTGGTGCAGTCGCCGGTGCTCGACACGCCGCCGCTGCTGCTCATCTTCGGTGACGCGATGCGATCTCTCGTGGAGCGCGCGGAGACCCTGTCCGAAACTCACGATATCGTGTGTCGTTTCCGTCGGTGCGCGCCTTCTTCGGCCACCCGTGTCGGAGATCTCTGGAGCCTCTTTTCGGTTCTCAATGACCGACAGGCGCTGCAGCAGGCGCTGACCGTCACCAGCCGCCTGCGTGGCGCCCGCCCGGAAATTTGGGAGCTGTTCGATTTGCTCGCAAAAGAGCCGGCCTGGAACCGGTTCGCCAAAGCGTACGCGACGGCCGCCAAGGAGGAGCTCGGCGAAGCCAATCGGGTCGTGACCAGCCTCGGTGTCGCCGGCACGCAGCCCCCTTCAGCGGCAACGCTGCATGCGTTGATTACCCAGGCTGCGACGCGGTCGCGCAACTTTACCACCTCGGGTCACTTCCTCGGCGAAGAGGCGCGTGTGCTCTACGCCGGCCTGCAAAATCGAGATCTGATCCTGTCGCAGTTCGAGAAGGCAGTGGGGCAGTTCGAGGGAGCTTACGGCAAGTATCGAGACGACCGTCGTGGGGTGGTCAATGCGCTGCTCACTGAGATCAGCGCCAGCGGCAACGAACAGGCGCTGCGCGCTCGCTTCGACCGGCTCGTGGCCGAGATGGATGACGCAGCGAACAAGATCCACGTCCTCAAAGAGGTAGAGCAACAGGAGCGGCGCGCGATCGAGGAGATGCCGGCGCGCTTCCAACGCCTTCGCGACACCGGCGTGTTTGCCGCTGGCGAGGGGGCACAAGCGCGACTCCTGGCCCCGTTGGCGATCTCGGCCCGCCAGGCCCGACAAGATGGCACGGCGTCCAACATCACGAACATCGCCGTCGTGTCCAACGAGTGGCCGGTGCAGCTCAACAAAGGGCAGATGCTGAACTTCGAGATTCGGGGGAATTGGTCTCCGACTTGCGCGCTGCCGCGGTCGATCGCAGGGCCGACCGGACCGTGGGCTGTTGAGCAGCGTGATGCGGTCACCGGCCCCGAAGGGTGGACGATTCAATGGAGCAACGGCGCCTTCGCCACCAAGTCCAAAGGCTGGGACGCCAGCGTCACCGGCTTCGTGAAGACCGAGGCCTGTACGAAGGCCAGCGCGGGGGCTCCAGGGTGGGTCAAGTTAGTCTTTGGCGCGGAAGCGAGCGGATGGGTCCAGGCCTGTGTCGGCGTCGACGCCTCGGCATCGGCCTCGATGGGCGGGCAAAGCGGGGAGGAAAGCCGAACGTCGGCATCTTTTGGTGGCGGCATCCGGCTCGGTGGCACACCGCTTCCGATGGCTCCTGCCGGCGCGCTCCTCCTCGTCACGACCGAGCATGGCAACCCCTCGAAGGTGGTCGATGTCCGCGTCGCCCATCGGCAGAGCGGGTACATCGCTCCGAAACAGGTGGATGCCTACCTGGTCATCAACGACAAGGCAGGGTGCGCCACCAGCGAGACCAACAGCCTTTTGGTCAATGCCTCGGTGGTCACGTCTTTCGGCGACGTGGCGCCGAAGCTCGCCATCGGCATGGCCAGTGCGCTCGACGAGTTGGAGAAGAGCTCTGCCGCCATCGTGGCGCAGGGCGGCTTCCTCGATGGCGAGACCGCGCGCGTGCAAGGCCGGATTCAGGAGCGCCTGCTGGTGGAGGAGGGGCTGGACCTCACCCAGTTCTCGCCGATGGTGCGTGTATTCTTCGAAACCTACCTCGCCGCCTAAATCGAAAGCCTCTCGCTACGAGCGGGTGTCGCGCTGCAGGAACGAGAGCTGAAACGGCTCGAGAGTGAACGGCTCGCCATCGGCTCGGAGCTGGCCGGAGCGCAGAAGGCGTATCCGTTGGCCCAGCTGCTCACCCGCTGGGAGGTGCGTGAACTCGAACGCAACATGCTGTACCTCGCCGAGCGGCAGATGATTGAAGAGCTGCGGCACTTCGTCGCACCGGTATTGGAGCTGCGGTACCCAGAGACCCTGCTCGAGCTCCTCACCTCGGCTGATGCTGCGAAGTCTGCCGATGCCGAGCTCGACGCGCTCGAGGATCTCG
>JANOHG010000986.1:0-4570 GCA_031406375.1 Archangiaceae bacterium
TCCGACCACACCGTTCGCACCTACCTCGACCTGCTCATCGGAACGTTCATGGTGCGTCAGCTCCAGCCGTGGCACGAGAACATCTCAAAGCGGCAGGTGAAGGCGCCGAAGGTCTACGTTCTGGACAGCGGACTGCTGCACGCGCTGCTCGACGTTGGGACAGTCGAGCAACTCGCCGGACACCCGAAAGTGGGCGCCTCGTGGGAGGGATTCTGTCTTGAGCAGGTGGTTCGGCGCCTGCGGGCGCGTGCCGACCAGTGCTATTTTTGGGCGACCCATTCAGGTGCCGAGCTCGATCTGCTGATCGTCGCCGGGGGGAAGCGGTTCGGTTTCGAGTTCAAGCACTCTGAAGCGCCGACCGTAACGCCCTCGATGCGCATCGCGCTCGAGAACCTGAAGCTCGACACCCTCGACGTGATCCACGCCGGGTCGCATACTTTTCCAATGGGCGAGAGAATTCGCGGCGTGGCGCTGGGCCGGCTGCTGACCGACCTGCAACCGCTGATGTGACGAGCGCGAGTTGGCTCGGGGCGGGTGCGTATTCCGCGACCCGCGTCAGCGCCACATCGCTGTCCAATTCTGGTGGCAGCGGCCACCTCAATTTCGCCACGCGAATCCGCGACACGTACCGCTGCGAGGTGTCCCAATCATGGTGTCTCGTTGTGTCCCATTTCCGCATACTTGACGAAGGGGACATATTGAGAAACATGGAAGTGAACGCGCCGTTCGCCCATCGGGAAATCGAAGAGGGAGACACCTCGAACTCGCCTGCCAAGTCGCGCTGATGGATCGCGAGGTATGTAACCGACCAGTTCAAAAGCGTTGCGAACCCAGCGGTATCGTCAGCCTTCCAGAAAACGCTGATCTTCATGTTGTTCGATCTCACTGGCTGCGTTCAGCGCGACGACGAGCCGGTGATCAACTAAGGAAACGCGTCCATTTTGGCGACGCGCGATCCGACGCGGTTGCCCTGAATTGAGCGTGGACGGCCGCTTCCAACCGGGCGAAAAGTGGCTCGCGTGGGTTGGAACTCGCTTTGCAGAGCAGCCGAGGAATGAAATCCAACACTCCATTCCTTCTTCTCTGCTTTGCGATCTTCACCACTGGCTGCGATCCCGCAGGTCCGGGTGCGACGGGAAAAATCACCTCAGCAATTACCCCGCGACCTGAAGTCTCTACTCTTGAGGTGCGCGCCTGCCCTTCGAGTGCCTTCTCAGGAACCTCGTGCGATGGAGGCGTAACCGGAACCTTCAGCGTGGACGGCGGCTTGCCGGTCGATTACCTGGTCGAACAGACCATCGGAATCACCAAAGAGAAGGATTGGAACGTGGTTGCCTGGTCTCCGTCCTCGCCTCCGGCGAGAAATGCGCAGGGCCCAGTTGCAGGCGACTTGTTTGGTACCGCAACCTTTACCGTCGCGTCGTGCAACCGCGATTCGGTTTTCAACAAGCCGACCTTTTGCGGAGTGACTTCGGGCGTCGACATCGTTCTTGATCGATCGCTGCCGCAATAACTCCCCAACCTGCTCGAAAACTGTTGCACGAAGCAGACGGCCCCGCACTCGGGCTTCCCTACCTTCCCGAACTGCTTCGCCCCACGCTCGTCGTCCACGATTTTGGGGGGCCGATCGGCCAGCTGAAGGCTACAACCCGCCCGCAGTTTCACGCCTGGGGGTTGCTCGTGAGCCACAAACCAGTTGCACTCTTCTGCGCCAGCGCGCTGCTTCTCGGGGCCTGTACCTGCGGCGACAAAGCGACATCGACCGACGAGGTCGGCTCGGGCCAACAGTTGTCGCGAAACCTCAAACCGTTGCCGATTCCTCCTTCGCTGAACGTTGCGCCAGAGGATCTTCCTGGCGCTGGCGAAGAGCTCGCCGTCGCAGCCAAGCGCCCGACTGGGCGGGTTGCTGGCGAAGTTCGCCCAACCGTCACCTTCACCCGGCCGGTGAAGAGCCTCGAGCAGGTCGAAGCCCAACGCGCTGCCGACGTGGCGAAGCCGTTCGCAAAAATCGAACCCCCATTGAAAGGCGAATGGCGATGGCTCGGCTCGGCGTCGGTCGAGTTCGTCCCTGAAGGGTTGGTGCCGATGTCCACCGAGTTCACGGTGACGGTGTTCAAAGGACTGAAGGCGCTCGACGGCAGCGAGCTGAAGAAGGATGTGCAATGGGCGTTCAGCACTCCGGTGCTCGAGCTGCAGCAGACCGTTCCGAACCGTGGCTACCGGTGGGTGAAGCCAGACGACAAAGTGAGCCTGTTGTTCAACCAACCGGTGACGGACGCGGACCTGGTGGCGGCATTGAAGCTCGAAGGCCCCAATGGGCAGCTCTTCGCCACCAAGCTGATCAAGCGCGTTGCGATCGCCGACGAGTTGCGTGAACAGAGGGAGGAGGCAACGAAGAAAGGTCGGCGCGTCGAGCCGCTGAGCGACGAACAGCGCGGCTGGAAGAACCAGCAGGTTCGCTACGTCTTTGCTCTTGAGCAGCCACTTCCAAAGGCGACGGAGATCCGGCTGAGCCTCGCGCCGACCTTGCACGGCGAGCAGGGCATTCTGCCGATGAAACCGGTCGAGCCGATCAGCTGGCGCACCTACGGGCCAATCGTGCTGATTGACGCGGTTGCTTGCGGTGCGGGCGCGGCTCGATGCCCTTATGGGCCGCTGGTGCTTCGAACGTCGAACGAGGTGGATGTCACCACGCTGAAGGACAAGCTGAAAGTCACCCCCTCGGTGGAGATCAACTGGGACGCGTCGCACGCGCGCACTTACGGCGGCGACCTGGCCGAGCCTTTGGTGAGGCTCGAGGGGAAGTGGCGCCCAGGAACCAAGTACACGATTGAGCTGACCCCTGGCGTGGCCGACATCTTCCAACAGACGACGCGCGCCGGCTTTAGCGCCACTGTTGCGTTCAGCGACCTGTCGCCCGCGCTGGTAACCGGTGGCACCCTCGCGCTTGTCGAGGCCTCGAACGAGTCGCCGAGAGTTCCGGTCGAGCTCAGCAATATTCAGTCTCTCGACGTGAAGATGTGGAAGCTCACCACCGCAGAGTTGGTGCGAGCAGTGGCGCGCCCCGCCTACGACGACACCTTGGTGTTGACCCGGGCGCCCGATTTCTCTGAACGTCAAACCATTACCTACCCGAAGAACCACGCCCGTGTTCATCCACTCGAGCTGGCGAAAGTGTTCGGCGACGCGAAGACCGGCGTCGTGTTGATGAGCGTGAACTCGGATCAGCTCGAGTACAAACCAAAGCAGGGCTACCGCCAGCTCGCGCAGGTGACGGATCTGGCGGCGCACGTGAAGGTGGGGCCGAAGAAGTCGCTGGTCTGGGTGACGCGCCTATCGACGGGAACGGCCGTGGCCGACGCCGACGTCACGCTCTTCGACGAACAGGGTGCGGTGAAGTGGTCGGGCAAAACCGACGTGAATGGGTTTGCCGACCTCCCGGGCACGGTCGAGCTCAAGCTGAGCAACCCGAAGCACCAGTGGGAATACCCGTTCGCGCTGATTACCGCCGCGAAGGATGGAGACTTAAGCTTCACTGCCAACACCTGGAACAGCGGCATCGAGCCTTATGAGTTTGGGCTCTCGCAAGGGTGGGAAGGAGAAGCGCCGGCCAACGCGTCGTTCGTCTTCGCCGATCGCGGCATCTACCGCCCAGGAGACACCGCATTCATCAAGGGCGTCATCCGTTACCGCACCGTCGGTGAGTTGCGTGCTCCCGCTGCGGGCTCGCAACTGACGGTGACGCTCACCGATTCCAAGGGTGAGAAGGTGAAGACGCAATCGGTGAAGGTCTCGAAGTACGGCACGTTCTCGATTGAGGCGGTGATTCCAAAGGACTCGCCGCTCGGCTACTGGGGTGTGAGCGTCGCCGGCACCGCTGCGAGCGGAACGATCGAAGCCCATGGGTCATTTCGAGTCGAGGAGTACCGCGCTCCGCAATTCAAAGTGGACGTCAATACGGTCAAGAAGTCGCTGGTGATGGGTGACGTGCTCGAAGCCAAAGTCTTCGCGCGGTACCTGTTCGGTGGCGCGATGAGCGACGCGAAAGTGAAGTGGAGCGCGAACCGCAGGTCGACGTCTTTCTCCAGTGCCTCGGCCCCCGACTTTACGTTCGCGCAAGAGACCTGGTGGTGGGACGACCAGCAGCCAGAAGAGTCGTCGGGATTCTTCGGCGCGGGCGAAGGGCGGGTTGACCCGAAGGGCGAGTGGCTGATCAAAGCGGGCCAGGTCGAGGCTCAAGGTGAGAAGCCCTTCGCGTACACCCTCGAAGCGGAAGTCGAAGACGTGAACCGCCAGTCGGTCGCAGGGCGCGCCGAGGTTACCGTGCACCCCGCGTCGTTCTACGTCGGTCTTCGCAGCGGCAGCGGGTTTCTCAAGGTCGGAGCCGAGGTTGAGCTTGACGCCGTCGTCACCGACACCGAAGGAAAGAAGATCGTCGGGCGGCCGATAGAGGTCACCATTCAGTCGCGCACGTGGAAATCGGTGAGGAAGAAGGATGCGACCGGCGGCTTCAGCACCGTGAGCGAGCCGGTGGAAAAAGAAGTTCACAGGTGTTCGCTGACCAGCGCGG
>JANOHG010000988.1:0-1791 GCA_031406375.1 Archangiaceae bacterium
GCAACTTCGCGCCGCGGGCCATTTCCAACAGGTGACCCATCAGGCCAAACCCGGTGACGTCGGTGAGCGCATTCACCTTGAACTTGCCCGAGACGAAGACTTCACCCGCGGCCTTGTTCAGCTGGGCCATCTGATGCGTTACCCGCTTGATCAGATCTTTCGCCGCCACTTTGCGTTTCAGCGCGGTCGTCGCGATCCCGGTGCCAATTGGCTTGGTCAGGATCAGCCGATCGCCGACCTTTCCTCCGCAGTTCCTGAGGATTTTTCCCGGGTGCACCAACCCGGTCACTGCCATTCCGTACTTCGGCTCTGGCGACTGAATCGAGTGTCCTCCCAGAACGGGAATCCCCGCTTCACGGGCCTTGGCCGCACCGCCCGCAAGGATCTCTTTCAGCATCCGAATCGGAAGCTCTTTCGGAAACGCAACGATGTTCAGCGCGAACAGCGCCTTCGCCCCCATCGCCCAGATGTCGCTCATCGCGTTCGCAGCGGCGATCTGCCCGTAGGCGTACGGGTCGTCGAGCACCGGCGGAAAAAAATCGACCGTCTCGACGATCGCCATCGTTGGCGACAGCTTGTAGACAGCCGCATCGTCGCTGGTGTCGTACCCGACCAAAGCGGCTTTCGCACGCACGCGCGGAAGACCCGCCAACAGCTCGGCGAGGAGATCAGGTCGGAGCTTGGCTGCGCATCCTGCGCAATTCGACAGCGAGGTAAGGAGGACGGCGTCAGCCGCCACGGACGTAGTCCTTCTTGATGAGATCGACCATCACCTCGGCGACGGTCAGATCGTCTTGAGGGGAATGATCGAGAACCCCGTTGAAGCTGCCGTAGTTGTGCACCAACTGCAGCACGTCAAGCTGATCTGGAGTCAGATCGCGCAGCAGCGCGCTCATCGGCATCGTCAACGTCAGCGACGACGTGATCGCAGGCAACTGCGACTGAATTCGCTTCATCTCATCGAGCTGGCGCAGCGCGTCCATCAACAACGCTTCCGTCGAGGTGTCGAGCTCGACCATAAACTCTTGCGGATCCGGCGGGCGCAGCTCGAAGTCTCCCTGTTCCCAGGTGATTATCCGGTTGAAGCTCTTCTGCGGGCCCAGTTCGTGGTTGTCGTCGATGCAGCAGTAGTAGACCCTTCCCTGCCGCAGGTAGATGTTACCCGAATGCTCGTTCGTCACCGCGAGCACGCCGTTCTTCTTCGAGGTATGGAACAGCTGCAGCAAGTCGGGCAGCGGCACTTCTTCCAGCTTCCCAGTCATCGCCGTCTTCGTCTGCTTCGCCGACTGGATGATCGCGACTTCTTCAAGCTTCTGCTTCACCACCGCATCGTCGAGCTCAGGCACATTCGCACCCTGCCGCACGAGCTTCAAAATCGAGGTGCCGATCAGAATTCGATCGCCTTCCTTGATTCGGGCGGTCTTCACCTTCTCGCCGTTGACGAACGTGCCATTGGTGCTGCCGAGGTCTTCGATGGTGATCTTCCCGCCGTGCAGCGTGATCTTCGCGTGCTTGCGCGAGACCATGTCTTCGACGAGAACCATGTCGAGCTCGCTCGAACGGCCGATGACAATCTGTTTCTCGGCACGCAAGGGAAATTCTCCGCCCTGGTACTTGCCCGAGATGAATTTGAGTGCAAACCCGGCGCTCACGCTTGGTCGACCTTCGTGTTGTCCTTCACCAGATTCAAATACATCTCAGCGCTGCGATTCCCAGGGTTGCGTTCCAGCACGTCTTCAGGTTCGGCGACCCAATAGGGTTCGGGCAGCCGGGCGACGAGCGCCTTGAACT
>JANOHG010000992.1:0-1285 GCA_031406375.1 Archangiaceae bacterium
GGTTCAAGGCGCGGTTGAGCAGGGGTGGACATGTCCGTATTAATTTTCCAGGATAAAAGATACGGTGTCCGTCTGCCCCTCGCAACCCCAAGCTAATTACTTTAGCAGTTACAGTGCCTTGCGAACCGAACAGGGATTTACGCTTACCTTTCTCGTGCCTGGGTTTTCAGCGCTTAATCTTCTTGTTCTCTGGGTCGTAGAGCGGCTTGAGCGATGCGACCGCGGGGTAGGGCTTGCCCGCGATGTCGACTTCCCAAGTGCCCTTGTCGAGATAGGCCTGGTCAACCGGCTCGCCTGCTTCGACCATCATCAACCCGACGGCGCCGCCAAGGCTGAAGCCATACGACGCCGCGCGGATGTAGCCGACGGGTTTGCCGTCGCGTTTCACGACTTCGGCATGAAACAACATCGGTTGGGGATTCTTGACGAGGATTTGAACGATGCGGCGGGTGAGCGGGCCGAGCGCCTTCTTCGCTGCCACCGCATCCTTGCCGAGGAACCCCTGAGGCTTCTTGAGGTCAACGGCGAAGCCCAGCCCCGCTTCGAGCACCGAGTCGGTGTTGTCGATGTCATGTCCGTAATCGCGATAACCCTTCTCCATTCGCAAGCTCGCAAGCGCTTTCAACCCCGCGTGCCGCAGGCCGACCGTCTGCCCTGCGCTGGTGAGTCGTTCGTACACGTGCAGGCTCTGCTCGGTGGGCACGTAGAGCTCGTAGCCGAGCTCGCCCAGGTAGGTGATGCGCACGCACAACGCGCGCGCGAAGCCGATGTCGATTTCGCGCGCGGTGCGAAAGGGAAAGGCTGCGTTCGACAGATCCGTGGTCGTGATCGCCTGCATCAACTCTCGAGACCGGGGTCCCTGAATGTTGATTTGCGCAAAGCCCGACGTGACATCGGTGACGAACGCGTGCGCATCGGAAGGAATGTGACGCTTCATCCACGTCTCGACGTGACGGTGCATCGTGTCGGTCGCAACGACCCAGTACTTTTCCTCGTCGAGCTTGGTGACGGTGAGATCCGCCTCGAGCGTGCCGCCTTCGTTGAGCCACTGGGTATAGGTGATGATTCCCGAGGGCCCGTCGACATTGTTGGCCGAGAGGTGATTGAGGATCCTGCCGGCGTCCCGACCCTGAACGAGGAACTTCGACATGAACGACATGTCCATCAGGATCACGCCTTCGCGCGCGGCTTCGTGTTCCTGCTGCCAATAGGGAAACCAGTTCTGCCGACCCCACGACAGCGTGTCGACCTTGGGCTCGACTCCGTGGGGTGCGTACCAATCGGC
>JANOHG010000447.1:0-6277 GCA_031406375.1 Archangiaceae bacterium
GACGTAGACGCCAAGGCCGATCAGAGTTGGTTGATGTTGCAGAAGGCGCTCTGCGATGTCGGCAGGCCGATCTTGAATGACGAACTCGCGCAGCACCGACCGAGGCTTCAGCGGCCCAAGGTTGGCTTGCAGGTAACGCAACCCAACGATGCGTGGATGAATTTGGCGTTGAGGGTGGCAAGAACGATTTCTGCCTTGCGCGGAGGGCCGGACATCGAAGCCCGTCGTACAGCGCGCGAGGGATCCATGCACGACGTTCTGGCTTCAGGGGCCGATTGTGTAGACGACCCTACTGGCAATTCGGCGTGTCGCAGATGCACGGCGTATTGGCGGGCGGTGGTGACGAACACCCGTTCACGGGCATCAACGAAATCTTCTCAATCGCATTGAGCCCCGACCTCAAAGTCAACTGCGTGCTGAAGGCCTGGTAGTCGACCCGGCCGACCGCGATCGTGTGGGGGCCGCCGGGCGTCAGCCCCTTCAGCTGCCAGTAACCTTTGGACGTGGCCGAGCACGTCGACTTGGTTGGCATGGTGGCGTGGGTCAGCACGCTGGTCGCGATCGGCCCGTTCGTCATGGACCATCGAGGCGTTTCTCGCGACGGCGACGCCGCGGTCGAAGAGCGCATCGCACGTTTGGTAGTGCGTTAACGTCTCTTGCCACATGGCGCGAGACGAGCGGATTGCGGATCTGGTGGATCGACTCGAGCTTGGCTTCAATTCGCTCGGCATCGACCCCTACGGCGTCTCGAAGAAGCACCTTCGGGTCTTCTTCGGCGCGCTCGGCTTCTTCTACCGCAACTACTTTCGGGTGAAGGCGTTCGGCGTCGAGAACGTACCGCCGCGCGGCCGCGCGATGCTGGTGGGCAACCATTCGGGTGGGGTCGCGATCGACGGAGCGATGGTCGTCACCTCGATGTTGCTCGAGATGAATCCTCCTCGGCTGGCCCACGGGATGGCGGAAAAATTCATCAACACTCTGCCGCTGGCTTCGCTGTGGAGCTCGCGAACTGGGCAGTTCACCGGCCTGCCCGAGCACGCGGTTCGCCTACTCGAGGATGATCGCCTTCTGATGGTGTTCCCCGAAGGAGCGCGTGGCACCGCGAAGCTCTACACCGAGCGCTACTCACTGGTGGACTTCGGTGCCGGCTTCATGCGTCTGGCGCTGAAGACGAAAGCACCCATCATCCCGTTTGGGTTCCTTGGAGGCGGCGCTGCGATTCCCACCATCTCGAACGCCTACGCGCTCGGGAAGCTGGTCGGGGTGCCCTACATCCCGGTGACGCCGTACCTCGTCTCGCTGCCACTGCCAGTGAACCTCGAGGTGCATTACGGCCCAGCGATGATTTTCGAGGGAAACGGCACAGAAGAAGACAGCGTGATTGGCGAGTATGTCGGGCAGGTTAAACAGAAGATCGCTGAGCTTATCGAAAATGGCCGCAAGTCCCGACACCAGCGCAACCACCGGGATGCAGCGTGAGGGTGCTCATCATGGGCATCGCTGGCGGGCTCGGGCGCCAGCTGGCCGTTTCGCTTCAGCACAGTGGCCACGACGTCACAGGCATCGACAGGCGCAGCTGGCGTGATGCCCCGAAGGGCATCGACTTCCATGAGGTCGACCTTCGCAAGCGCGCGGCGGAAGACGTGTTTCGGAAGAAGAAGCCCGAGTGCGTGGTGCACATGGCGACAGTGACGTCGCTCACGGCTCCGGGCGAAGAGCACTACCGCATCAACCTCGGAGGGACGCGCGCGGTCTTCGAGCACTCGGTGACGTACGGAGTGCGCCATGTGGTCTTCGTCGGCCGACACACCTTCTACGGTGCGGCCGCCGATTCGCCGCTGTACCACGTCGAAGAAGAGCCTCCGATGGCGCTCGAGAGCTTCCCCGAGCTGTCGGACCTGGTCGCGGCAGATTTGCTCGCGTCGATGGCGCTGTGGCGCGCTCCGAAGCAAATCACCACCGTGTTGCGCATGGTCTACACGTTGGGCCCGTCGAAGTTGGGCACCCTGGCGTCGTTTCTTCGTGGCAAGCGGGTGCCCCTGGTGCTCGGCTACGACCCGCTGTTTCAGTTTCTGTGCGAGGCCGACGCGGTCGCTGCGCTGCACCTGGCGATCGAAAAAAAGCCGCGCGGGGTGTTCAATGTCGCAGGTCCTCCGCCAGTGCCGCTGTCCACCATCGCCGAGCAGACCGGGCGAAAGACGCTGCCCTTACCCGAGCTGGTGCTGGCGAGAATGAGCGGCCGATTTGGTTTTCCGCGTCTTCCCAAAGGGGTTCTCGAGCACCTGAAGTACCCGGTGGTCGTCGACGCGAAGGCCTTCGTCGCTGCGACTGGCTTCAAATCCGAGATAGACGAAGTCGAGACGCTGCACAGGTACCGCGCGCTGGGCGCCTGACCTGAAGTAAAGAGGTCCCCAATGAACCGACTCATTGTCCTGGTCGCCGCGTTTGCCCTTTCGGGTTGCTGCTGCAAAAGCAAAGAAGAGAAGCTCAAGGCAGCTGAAGAGGCCGGCGACTTTGCAATCAGCGAAAAGGCGCGGCTGCTAAAAGGAGCGGGCAACGCGCTCGACAAGGAAGGCACGGTGGCGGGCGAGTCGATGGCCAAAGGTGCCGCGCGCGTTCTGAAGTCTGTCGGTGGTGGCGCGATGGATGGCTTCAATGAGCTCAATGTGACGACCGCCGCGACTCTTTCCCAGCTGGGGCTGAAGGCCGAGCGGGCGGGCATCGCGGCCGTCGATGGCAAGGCGAATCAGGTGAAGGTCTACGTCATCTTCGACAAGCCCTTTAAGGGCGATTTGCAGCTCGTTCTTCGCGACAAGAACAACAAAGAGGCAGGTCGTTCGAAGGTGACCGTCGACGAGCCGGAAACCGGCAAGTACGTGTTGTTTGCGTTCGACCCAATGACCGAGTGGATGGGCGTCACCTCGTCTGAGCTGAAGTAGCTCTATCAGCGGCTGTAGCGCAGCAGGCTCGGGGCCAGGCTCGCGTCGGCGCCCAGCGACGCCCTCAGAGCTTCGATCGCCTCGGTAGGAATCTTCGAGATCGCGCGCGCACAACGCGACGCTGTCTCGAGATTGTAGGCTCCGGTTCGGCAGAACCGCGCCCGCCAGCCTTCGACTTGCGCCTGTTCCAGGTTCGCTGCGAGTTCCGAGCCTCGCCCCGTAAGCCACCCATCGGCAGCAGGAAAGTCGGGCCGCTTTGGTCGCACGCCTGCTTCTTCGAACACGACGTCATGCAAGTATCCTGAAACGGTGTCGTTCGCGTCGCGACCCGCCGCCGCCGCGCTCTGCCCACCGACCATCAACTCGGCGCGCACCGCGTAGGACTGCGAACGTTCTACCTGCAATGCTTGGTACTCAAAGGACCTTGGGACTTCGCGCCATCGCGTCTCGGGCACGACCTTTTCGTACTTTTTCACTTTGGTCTTGGTGACGGTGCGCGACTTCTGCACCTTCACCGAGACGTTGTTAATCGTCTGGCTCTCCTCGTACGTCTCGCATTCGTCGACGGGCACCTTTTCTTCGAAGGTCTTGGTGACGTGCTCGATGTACGGCACCCGCTCAATCCACCGCGACTGGAGCTCGACGGTGCGCTCGCGCCGGCTTTGGCCGACTGAACCGCTGATGGCGAGCTGACCGGTCTGGGACCCTGTCGCCGAGTACCAGGGGCCTTCGAAGACTTGCTTCATCAGCTCCGCCTGCAGCGTGCCGCCCAGCGCGTCAGAGAGTTGTGACACCGCAAAGGTGGCGCGTGCTTCACCGAAGGTCTCGACCAGGGGCCATCGGCGCGGCGCGGCAGCGGCGAAGTGCTCGCAGTAGTGCGCGACCAGGTTCGTCCAGTGCGGCTCGCTGGCGGAAGCCAACCCGCTTAGCCGCCTGCAGCTGTCCTTGCCGCTCTCCTGCGCCGCCCGTTCGAGCTCGGTGCGAAGCGCGGCCAACTCGTCGTGCTTGAGCAAGAAGTTGTGCCGCGCGAGCAGTGCCTGCGCGGTCAGCGCTTCACCCTTCTGCGCCATTGGCAGCAGCTGTGCCCGAAGTCGTTGGCTCGCATCGTCTCGCTCGTCGTCGACGGTGCTCTCGAGCGCACCGTTGAGCTTGAGGTTCCAGCGATTTCGCAGCTCGAGGCCGCGGGCGAACCATTCTTGTGCGCTCTTCGGGTCTCCTGACAGCCGCTGACGTCGCGCGTTGCCTAACGCTTGCTCGACTGCCCGCTGATGCGCGGTCTCTACCAGCGCGGGCAGCTCGGGGTCGGCAGGGTTCTCTTTGGCCAACTGGTCGAACATCTCGGCCGCTTCGACGAACTTTCCCTGCTTCGCCAGCGTGTTCGCTTGGTGGTACCGCGTCATGCAGCCGCTCATCAATGCGATAAAAAACGCAGCGAGTGAGATTCGCATTCGAGGCATCGTTACCATGCGCAGGCTAAGGTTTCTGAAATGTCGAAACGATTGCTGCTGACGCTCGCCGCAGGCTTCATCTGTACGAGTTGCACGAAACACACCTCGAACGTGAAAGAAGCGACGGTCGAGCAGGCAGCGCAGTACGTAAACAACAGCACCGCGACGATTGTCGACGCCAACGACGACGAATACCGCACAGCCGCGGGGGTGATTCCGGGCGCGGTGCTGCTGACTTCCTTTAGTGGCTACGACTTGAAGCAGCTGCCGGCTGACAAGGCGAGGGCGCTGGTTTTCTACTGCACGAGTCGGCTGTGAACGGCTTCCCACACTGCCGCGGGTCGCGCGGCTGAAGCAGGGCACAAAGACGTCGCGGTGATGTCGGAAGGCATGAAGGGGTGGAAAGCAGCGGGCAACGCAGTCGAGAAGGTCGCCGCGAAGTAGTCAGCGCGGGTTTCGAAGCAGCGACGCGTTCGACGTTTGGAGTTGTGCGACCGCTTCGCGAAGGCTGGCGATCTCGCGATCTTTCATCGCCACCTCCATTTGCAAATCGCCCAGCTGCATCAACAGGCCCTTCGCGTGGTTGAGCAGTCGTTCGTTTTCGATCGCACCCGCTGGATCGCGCGCGGCGAATGGCAGCGGCGATGGAGCGCTTCCCGCGGGAAGTGGCGCCGGCAGCGCGGCTGACAGCTTCGGAAGAGACTGGGATGACTGCGAAGAAGGTGGCTTGAGCCTTGAAACGGCCGGCGCAATCTGTGGCACGCGCTTCGAAGCGAAGTCGTTGGCTTCGGTGTCGAGGTCAAGGTCGGTTCCCGCTGGGGCGAGGCTGCGAATCAGCTCATGCAGCTGGGCCAGGGTCCTTGAATCCAGCGCGTCGAAGCGCACGCCCATGCCGGCCCGCGGTGTGGTGCCGGTAGGGCTGCATGAGACCACGCGCCCGCGCACGCAAACCGGATTGGCTTCGCCCCCGCGCGGCAGCTCGATTGCCAGCTGCTGGCCGACGGGCAGTGGCCGCGACGTGCGCAGAAAAACTCCGCCAAGCGAGATGTCGACCACCCAACCATTCGAGGGGCCGATGCCGTTCGCGAGATAACAGCTGCGCATCTGGCGCGTCGGGATCCGAGCGTGCCGGCGGCGGTTCAGCTTTGGTGGAAACGCAAACGCCATATGGGTCATGACCACTGCTGAGTACCAGAAAATGATCTGTCGGCGCGAACCCGAGCCGTGACGCAGTGCGCCGAACTATGACCGCGTCACGAGAAACTGTCAGTGAATCATGGCGAAGCTTTGTTTCTATGTGGATCATTTTTTTCAACAGGGTCACCGAAGACAACCTGATCAGAGAAATAGGCTGGTACTTCGACAGGGTTACCTGGTTCCCTGTGCTGAGTGACCCACCCGATTCGTCTGTTACAGCCCGCCGACGCCGCCGCCTTCTGGACGCTTCGCCTGCAGGGGTTTGAAGAGGCTCCTGATGCGTTCGGCACCACTGTCGACGAGTGGAAGAAGAAACCGCTGTCGGAAGTTGAGGCCCAGCTTCGAACCGAAGGTGACAACTTCGTGCTCGGCGCATTTGATTCAACGCTCTGTGGCCACGTGGGCCTGCGCCGCGAGACCCGGCTCAAGCGCGCTCACCGCGCAGAGCTGTGGGGAATGTACGTCGCGCCCCATGCGCGCAAAGGCGGGCTTGCCGGACAGTTGATGGACGAGCTGCTGCGTCGCGCCCGTGCAATCATCGGCCTCGAGCGAATCAACCTGCGCTGCGTTGCAACCAACACAGCGGCACTTTCGCTGTATCGAAAGCACGGGTTTCGCAGCTTCGGTGTCGAGCCGGGTGCGGTGCGGATTGGAAATCGCTTGCTCGACGAAGAGCACTTGCAGTGTCTGCTC
>JANOHG010000469.1:0-1076 GCA_031406375.1 Archangiaceae bacterium
CGGTCGTCACCGTGGCGAGCAGCTGCGGCGAGGTCGGCAGGGTGAGGTCAAACAACCGAATCGTCCTCTGTGCACCCACTGCCGCCATGTCACCGACCAGCGCCACACGGGTGGCCGCCAGCGCAGAAGTCGCTTGCACCGCCAGCGCACCTGCGTTGCTCAAACCGAGAACGCTGAAACCTGCAGACCCTTGCGCGACCACCGCGCGGGTGTCGTCACCCGCCACATCAACAGCCCCCGCCGAGAGCAACTGGCTCTGCGTTCCATCCATCTGGGGCCACCGCGCAGTCCCGACCAGACCGTTGGTAATCGTCCACAAGCGGCGTGACGTCGCATCGAACCTGTCCACAGCGCCCAGTGCTCCGACCACGGCGGGAGCCGATACGACGCCGGCCGGGTCTTCGCTTTGCACCGACAGCACAGTGCCGTCGAGGCTGAGAATGCTGCGACCCACGCGAACCACTTGCCGCGAAACAGTTCCGGTGCGCACGCCAGTAGGCGAGCCCGGCAGACTCGGCCGCGAGACATCGACTCGCAACAACCCCGCGCCTCCGGCCGGTAGCAGCGCGCTGCCTCGAAGGGTGGTGACCCCCGTCGCAGACGACGAGAGCGGTCGCGTTCCAAGCAGGTTGCTTCCAGCGGGTGGGCCCACGCGCATCGCAATCAGCCCCCCACTTCCCACGCCCCACAGCGCGCCGCCTGAGACGGCAATCCGCGCGGCTGCAAACTCGAACGTTCCTTCGACTTTGGGGCGACTCGGATCGCGAATGTCGACCGCTCGCACCCGGCCATCGTCACATGCGACCCACGCGAAGCCATTGCCCGTGTCGAGTGCAACTGCGTTCGCACCCAACCCAACGCTGGCGAAGACGCCCGAGGTCCGCCGCGTGAAGAGCTGATCTCCGACTGCCCTCACTTCGACATCACCCTCGACGACGAACGCCGCCACCGGCCCCGAGGCCAGCGAGGTCATCTGCAATCCGCTCTGGTTGAGACCGAATTTCAGCGCTCCAGCTTCACCGACCGCGATGACTTCACTGCCGTTGGCCACCAGGGTGCTGAACGGCCCAGCCGCG
>JANOHG010000485.1:0-2821 GCA_031406375.1 Archangiaceae bacterium
CGGCGAAGACGATGAACAGAGCAATGATGGCTGCCACCCAGCCCAACGACCACTTCCAAATCGACGATGCCTTCTCTTTGAACGGGTTGACCTGCGCTGAGGCGACGCCACTGGGCCTGCCGATGTCGCGTACCTTGAAGGCCGCTTGCACGACCTTCGACTCGAGCAGCACGCCCAACGTGAAGCTGACTTCATCCTCGGTGCGGTCGAGGTTGATGGACTTCGGCGGCGCGATGTATTCGGCGGCGAACCCGCGTTCGTTCTGATTCACCGCCCAGTAGCACTCTCCCACCACGTGGTCGGTGGTGGTGTTGACCGTCTGATACAGCGGGTACGATTCCTTGTTGTAAACCGCTTGCCTGGCGCCATGGACCACGTCACCGGCTGCAATCGGGGTGAGGAAGGTCCAGTGCCCGTTGGCATTCATCAACCACCGAAAACCGTGCTCGCGGTTGTAAAGCAGGTACTCGAACCACGGGTACCGTGTCATCTCGACTTCGCAGCTGCGAATGAGGAACGCGAGGCAGGTCCATTCGACGCCGTTGAGCGTGCCCTTGCGACCCAGCGGAATCTGCGGCTCGACCTCCGGCTTCGCCAAAAGCTGCAGGAAAGCGAGCTTGCCGTTGCTGCAGTCGAGCAGCGCGCCACAAAAGGGGCAGGCCACCCGGCGCGAGACGTCGGGCGCCTTGAGGTCGAGCATTCCGTTGCACTGGGTGCAGCGGGCCTGACTCATCGCCTGACGTTTCAGCGACGGCGAAAGGTCCGACTTGTCGAAGCCGAGCGCGTCGAGCTTGGTTAGGCTGCCGACGAAAGCCTCGCCGGGTTCTCCTGCGCCGTAGTCGATTGAAACAAAGACGCCCTGCGGCCCAGTTGCGTCGACGAAGGGATGCTCGGCGTGAAAGTCGGGCAGTTGTCCCTGCGCGGAGACGGTGCGGGCGCGGCTGCGCTCTTCGACCACGAAGCGGGTGCCTCGAAGCTGAAACGCGCTGCCCGGGCTGGCGTCCTGGTACGACGGAGGACTCTGATTGCTCGAAGGGAACATCAAGTTCCACTGACCTTCAGATTCCGAAAGCCACGCGCTGCGACCGTCTTCGAACGAGAGGAACCACTCGTCCCACGCGCCGTAGGCCGAGCCATCGCCGGTGTCGTGCACCTTCTGCAACCGACCGAGGATGGTGAAGGGCACTCCCGAATGTCGACCCGACAGCATCAGCTTCAAGGGTGAGTCGGTGTCGATGAGCTCTGCGACTTTGCCGAGGTTCTCGAGGTTGGCGTCACCGCGCAGCACAACCGTCGAGCAAAACTCGCAGACCTTCACTTTTCCTGCGCCAGGCGCAAACTCCACGTCTGCGCCGCACGACGGACAATTGCCGACCTTCACTTCGTTGCCTCGCGAACGAGCGTGCGCACGGTGACCAACGGTGCCTTCAGGTGTCGAAGCAGCAGCGCGCCGAAGTCGAGCGGATCGCGCGTGCGGCACGAGTAAATCGACAGCGCGGCATACCCGTGCTCGGGGAAAGTATGAATTGCCAGGTGCGACTCAGAGAGCAACGCCAACCCGGTGATGCCTCCTGGCTCGGGGAAGACGTGCCACTGTGGGAGCCCAACCACCGACAGCGAGAGGGCGACGATGAGCTCTTCGAAGAGGCTTGCAAGGACTCCCAGGTCTTTGAGCGCGCCAGCGTCACAGCCACTCGCGTCGATGATCCACTCTTGGCCGATCAACCGCGTCTCGTTCACTGGCGCGCCTTCTTAGCGCAAAGCCTGTTGCGGAAGTGGCGCTCAAAACAACCGCAACTGCACGAGCACCGGCTCGGCCTTCGTTGGTACTCGTTCGCGCATTGATTCGTTCCGCGGCGGCGCCTGAAAGAAGGGCGGCTTCGAGTCCCGGGCCCAGACACCAATCACCCGCGGCGGCGATTCGCAGTTGGGGGTTCTGCTTTCGAACGCACATCGAACCACCGTCGACCTCGAGCGACCACGGAAAGTTTCTTGCGGCCTGACAATGAAGTGCGTTTTGTTTGAATCATGAAACCAATAAAAACGATGACGCTCATCGCGGTGGGGTTGGCTTTCTCTTCGTCTGCCTTTGCTGAGAATTACTATGTCTCGATTGGGCGAGGGAAAGGCAAGGAAGCCACCAAGGAGAAGCCGGCAAAAGACCTGGGAAATATCGTGGCACTCTTAAAAGACGGCGACGTCGTTCATATCGCCGAAGGCGTCTATATCGGCAGAGATGGCAGTGGCTCGGACTCGGTTGACGCGACAGTACAGATTCTCGGCGGCTACAGTGATGATTTCGCGAAGCGAGATCCCTGGGGCGCGCACCGGACGATCTTCACCGGAACCAACGATCTCAAAGGCGCGACGCAGTACCGACTGAACGTCACCAGCCGCGACTGCAAAGCCGCGGAAGTCGTGGTTAACGGCATCATCTTCGACAATGGTCCACGCAACCGCTACTCGTCGGAGGAAAAGGTGCTCATCCTTCGCAAGGCCAACATGGGCAAGAATGAGAACCCTTCGCCGGAATCAGGTGGCCTCCAAGTCAAGCTCAGCCGGGGTTGCAAGGCGATGATCGCGAACAACGTCGTGATGAACACTGCGCCGACAGGTGGAGCGATGGCGATCTGGGGCAACGAAAACACCAAGGCCACCATCGACAACAACCTCATCATCAACAACACCGGCGAAGGGATTTTTGCGCTGACCCAGTTCCACGCACGCGAGCCAAAGAACCTTGCCGACTTCCAAATCACCCGCAACACGGTGCTCTTTTCCTGGAAGCATGACGCGATCGCCACCTATGGGGGCAATGGCC
>JANOHG010000649.1:0-9625 GCA_031406375.1 Archangiaceae bacterium
CAGCGGCAGTTGCCGCCAAGGTCTTCAATGGCTTCAGCGAGGTCACCACCTTCATCTGGTCCGTGGCCGACCTGTTACGTGGCGACTACAAGCAGGCCGACTACGGCAAGGTCATCTTGCCCTTCACCGTTCGGGGAACAAAAAGTCCGACGAGATGGAGAAGTACAAGATCATTCGTCCGGGCGACCTCGTAGTGAACCGAATGAATGTCATCATCGGCTCTGTGGGGCGCAGCGCCCATCACCGGTGTTCAAGCATCGAGTACTACGTCCTGCGAGGGCGGAACCCAGAAGTCGACACACGATTCTATTCGCAGATGTTTTGCTCGAAGGCGTTCCAACGGACTCTTGTCGGCATCGGCACCGGAATTCTGGCCCAGCGCATGAGGATTCCGTACGAGGGGCTCAAGAAAGTCTTGGTTCCTGTGCCACCGCCATCTGAGCAACGACAAATCGCTGACGCATTGGAAGGCGAGGACCGAATGCTTCCAATTGAACGGCTGATCAACCGTCAGATGGATTTATTGCGAGAATATCGCCGGGCTTTGATCTCTGCTGCCGTCACCGGCCAGCTCGATCTCTTGAAGGGGGCAGCATGAAGTACAGGTTCACCCACATCTCACTTGAGAACTGGCGCAATTTCAGGGGCGTCGAACTGCCACTGAGAGAACGCATGTTCATCGTCGGCCCCAACGCTTCTGGCAAGACGAATTTTCTCGATGCCTTCAAATTCCTGGGTGACATCGCAAAGCCGAAGGGAAGCCTTGCTGGGGCAGTCGAAAGTCGAGGCGGATTCGGACGAATCAGAAGCCTGCACGTTCACGGCAAGGACCGCCATCTCAAGATTCTCGTTAGGCTCTTGGTCGGCGACAACAAGTGGGAATACGAATTGACGCTTTCAGGGAAAGGCAATCACCCCGCCCTTGTCGAGCATGAGCGAGTCTTGAAAAATGGCATCAAGGTGATCGCTGATCGTCCAAACGAAGACGACAAGACTGATCCTCGTCTTCGTGAACAAACCCACCTTGAACAGCTCACGCAGAATGCGCCTTTCAGGGAACTTGCAGATGCGCTCGCAAACGTGACCCACGTCCACATCGTTCCTCAAGTGGCTAAGAGCTTCCTTAGGTCGGACGAAGCCGCACTCAGAGATTCTCCAGGTTCAGACTTCATCGAACGAATCGCCGCACTCCCGTCCAAGAAGCAGAAGGGTGCGCTCAAGACGATCCAGAAGCTGCTGAAGGCTGCCGTCCCTCAGTTCTCAGAGCTCAACATCACCCACGAGAAGAAGACCGGCAGACCGCACCTGGAAGCCAGCTACAAGCATTGGCGGCATCACGGTACTTGGCAAAACGAGCAGGAATTCTCAGACGGCACTCTTCGACTCATCGGGTTGCTGTGGGCCATTCTCGAAGGAGACAGCCCTCTACTGCTTGAGGAGCCCGAACTCTCTCTTCACGAGGCGGTGGTCAAGCAGTTGCCTCGGATACTGGCAAGGGCCGGTAGCATGAAGGGTCGCCAGATCATCGTAAGTACACATTCAGAGAAGGTGCTTAATGATCGCGGCATTGATCCAAGCGAGATCGTTCTCCTCATTACGACCAAGCAGGAGACCGAGGCGAAGCTGGCTAGCGACGACGAAACTGTCGTCAAGGGTGCGAAGGCCAGGCTTCCGTTGGGGCAGGTCGTATCTGGTCGCACCAAACCACCCGATGTCGATCAACTGATGCTGTCGTTTTCGGAGTCACGATAGATGAGCGTCGTCGTAGTGGTTGAAGGCGATACAGATGAGCCAGTCGTTCGGAAGCTCGCAGCCGACGCAGGGCTCAAGGTGTCGCAGGTCTATGACATGGGCGGGAAGGGTCAGATCGACAATCGCCTGAAGGACTTTAACGCTTCAGCGAAGGGCAGCCCTTGGTTCGTGCTGCGTGACCTCGACCACGACGCAGCCTGTGCACCTGCCTACGTCCGCAGCTTAAAACTGAAGGCTGCCTCGTGGATGGTTTTCCGGCTGGCTGTGAGGGAGATGGAGGCGTGGCTCCTAGCCGACCGTGATGGCCTCGCTGAGTTCATGGGCATTTCGCCCTCAACAATCCCCGAGCATCCAGACGATGAGGGTGATCCCACGCAAGCCCTCGTCAATTTGGCTCGAAGATCCAAGAAGAAGGGGATCGTTCGGGCCTTCGTTCCGAGACAAGGTGATCTTGTCTCTGTGGGGCCCGGATATGAAGCTGCAATCATCGAGTTTGGAAAGTTGCATTGGAGTCTCCATAGAGCGACCAAACGGAGCCCGAGCCTAACGAGCGCACGGAAGGCCCTCCGGGGTCTTGCTGGCCGGTGGTCTAGGCATCTCCATGGTGGAGCCGCCTGATGGCAATCCACACGGAATAAACGTTCGAGACAGCTATCGAGGCTCACCTTCTCGAAAAGGGCGGATGGACGAAGGTGAACCTCACGCTGCTCAAGAGTCCTTAACCGACGCCTGGCGCACGCGCCCCAACCGGGCGAGGCCCAGCAACGCAAACAACAGGTAGTACGAGACGTCGCGCGCGCCGTTGCGGCACCCGCCTCCACACGAAACCGTCGACGAAGTCGTCGTGTCGCCGCACTGAGCAAAGCAGACCTTCTCTGCTTCATCGCAGGCGCCGCTGCACTCGCCGTCGGTGGCGCAGGGGGCTCCGTGATTCTTCTTTATTTCACATACATTTCCCTGCCCGCACCACGCGTCCAAGGCGCACTTCCCAGACAGACATGCGGCGCCCGCTGCCGGCAGACGACTGCAAGTATTATTGTGACATTCGAGCCCAACCGCACAGCGCGTCGACGCGGTTGCGCATGGCTGGCCCTCGCCTGGAGCCGCAGCGCAAATTCCAGTGGCTGAGCAATGGTAGGGATTGCGGCAAGTGTCGAATTGATTGAACGCCGCACCGCACGGCTCACCTTGCGTTGGCATCAACGCGCAAATTCCTTCAAGGGCGCCCGCGGCCGAAGGTCGGCAAAACGCGTCGGCGTAGAGACAATTTCCACGCCGTGCCCTTGGCTTGTCGGCCGCCAGCACGCACGACTCGCCGGGACGCGGGCGGAAGCGGCAGCGAGAAGAAGGGTCGCAAAAGTAGTTCTTCGGACACTGATGCTGCGTGTCGCAGGTCAGGCTCTCGTCATTGACGGCCTTGCACTTGCTGCTCTGCGCGTCGCACGCCAGGCACGCGTCACACCGCGCCAGGTCTGTCGCATCGCCGCTGCAGGCTTCGCCTTCGACTGCGGCCCGCGAGCATTTCTTCGAGCCGTCGGTTTGCAGCTGACACGCAAGCCCCAGCGCGCAGACAGGGCCGGTACACACTTCTCCTGCGCCCAGCTTCGAGGCGCACTGGCCCGCGGTGCAATCGAGGCCAAACCTGCAATCAAACATCGTCGTGCACCGCGCGCCGGGCACGCCGTGCAACACGCACAGGTTCTCGCCGGTCGGGCTGGCCTGACACTTCGCGCCGTACACGCAGATGTCCCTGTCTGGGCGGCAGGGCCTGCCAAGCGCGAGCTTCGCCGTACAGGTTCCACTGCATGCCGTCGCTGCGCTGGCTCGGCAATACGCCTGGCCTTCGCACTCTGCGTGCTTGTCGCAAGGTTGGCCCGCAGCAACCAGGCCGGTGAAGACTTCTTCGCAGATGGCGATCGGCTCGGTTATCTCAAGCAGCGCGTACTTGCGCGACCGCCCCAGCTTGCGACATTGAAACGCTTTCTCACCGTCATAGGCCACCCGACCCGCGGCGATCGATTGGGAAAGCGAATGCAAATCTGCGCCGACTCCTGCATCGCCACCACAGGCAAAGAGGGGAGCAATCACTGTGCCGGGAATGGGGTCGCTTGGAGAGGGGAACGAGAACATCGAAAGGTGCGCCAGGTCATCGTCGGTGACTGGCTCAGCGCACTCGGCAGCGAACGCCTGGCGGAACGCAGCCTGTCCACCGCGGCTGAGCTCGGGGCACAAATCGTTGAAAGCAATCTGCGGTTTGGCCACCGTACCGGCGTCCGGCGGAAACTTCACCGGCGGTGGAACCTCGTCAACGGGCCCGTGCATGCCGAACATCGCCCAAGCACCCCCGGCGAGCAGAACCACCGCCGCAGCAATCACCACCCACAGCCACCACTTCGCAGAGGGCGCAGCAGCCACCGCGCCGAAGCTGAAGCCCACTTCCGGGCCGACGGCATAGACTTCTTCGGGCTGGTCGTTCTTCGCGACCACCAGACTCAGCGCGTTGCGACCTGGCGAGGTCCCCGCGGGAATCACAATCTTCACTCGAACCTGAAGCGTTCCATCTGATGCGAGCTCGCGCTCGAGGGGGCCATCGAGGGACAGCCACTTGGCGACTTCGGGGTTCGCGCGCACCGACAACCGCACCCGCGTCGGTTGGCCAAGCGCATTGCTGACGGTGAAGAGGGCTTCCCCGGTGGATGCACTTGTCAGGTCAACCGCAGCGCTCAAGGGGCTAATCGCAAACGGACGCTCAGGCATTAGCTGGACTCCTTCTCGACACGTATGGACTTCAAGACCGAAATCACGGCGCCGATCGCCATCACTGCCGCCCAACCGACTGCGATGACACCCAACACCACCGCGGCCAACGCGTCGGTGATGCTGACCATCACCCTCGGCACCAGCCCGTGAAGGAACGCCACCAACGCGTTGGCGACCAGCGACGTAAGCACCAGCGCGACCAACCCCTTGTGCGCGAGGAACCGTTGCTGCGCGAATACCAAGAGTGCACAGAAGACGAGCTTGAGGCCGAGCAGGATGGCGAGCGTCTCTTTCGCTCCGCTTCGATCAAAGGATCCCCAGATGGTCAGGTAGGCGATGGTTCCGAACGGCGCTGCGACGAAGAGCCCGAACATCACCGTCAGCAAGACGAAGGCGATGGTGATTTGCAGAACGGCGGCGAGAATCAACAACACCATCACCACCAGCCGCACTGCTCCGTGCAGTCGGCCCCAGATTCGCTCGGGCACCACCCATGACACCGCCATCATCAGCATCGTGAAGAGGACGATGCCGTCGATCAGCGCGAGGGTGGAAATTCCCAGACCAGGACGGGCAGGTTCGCGCCGCTGCGCTTCGACCACCGCGACCGCCTGCTTCCGCGCGTCCTCGCGCAACAGCTCGAGGTCATCGGTGGGCCTTCGGGTCTTCAGCCGTTCACTGAAGATGTCGGCAGCGAGCAGGTCGGGATCCGCGGGCGGAGGGGTGAAGAGAGTCGAACCCACTTCGATCGCGACCACGAGGGCGATTGCCACCAGGGCGAAGATGAACGGGAGCTTGCGGAGGTTGTCCATCTGAAGCTTTAGGGAACCACGCAGTCCTTGATGAGGCTGGTGGACGTCGCTTTGTCGAGCCCACGGATTGCGCGAGGCGAGAGCCGACGGAACTGTTTGCACTTCTCGACCGGGTTCACTTCGAGGCGGAAGAACTTCTTGTTCAGCTCGGTCGCTTTGGTCTCATCGCCCTTTCGCAAGTAGAGGTCGTTGAGCCGGGTGACGCCGAGCTCTTCTGCGGGGTGCTTCTTCTGGTGCTCCTCGAGCTCTTTGATCGCCTCGTCAACCTTGCCTTCCTTTTCGAAGGTGGCGGCGCGGTTCAGATGGTCGAAGCTCACGCAATGCGGTCGCAGCGCCTTGACCTTTCCAGCCACCGCCGTTGCCGACGCGCCCAAGGCATCGAAGCGCTTCAAGTCCACCGACGAAAACAGCATGCACCTGCGAGATCTCGGCTCATCCGCACTGACTTCCAACACCTTGTCGAGCACCTTGAGCGCCTCGAGAGTCTTGCCTTTGTCGGTGAGCCGCTGAGCAAAGCGGACATCTTCGAGACCTTCGCCGAAGTCTCGGGTGCCGCGCACCTCAATGCCTTTGCCGTACGAGCTCACCGCTTTGTCGAGCTCGCCCCGGTCGAGGTATTCGTCGGCGAGGCGCCGATGAACCTCGCCGTGCTTGGGGTCGAAGGTGGCTGCGCGCTCGAGTGTCTTCAGCCGCTCAGTGCGATCTCGGGTGCGCACCGAGAGCTCGAACATCGCCCGGGCGCCAGAGACCCGCACCTTCGGGTCGGGAGTCGCCGCGGCCAACGCCGTCTGGCGCTCGACCGATTTGCGCAGCAGTTGCACCGATTCTTCTTTCAGCGCCGCGCGCTCGGGCGCCGCCTTGGGCTTGCTGAAGGCGAGGTTCCACTTGGCTTTCGCGAGCGCCACTTCGACATCCGACAGGGCAGGGTCGAGCTTGAGCGCACTCGACAACAGCGCGACCGCCTTTTCACATTCCGCCAGGTCGAACCCGTCAGATGGACAGCTTTCGTCCGCGGCCGCGATTGCCTTCAGCGCGAGCGCGCCCGGCTCTTCTGCAAAGCAGACGGCCGACGCCAGCGAGGTGATGAAGGCGACTGTGCGAAGCAGCCGAAAGGTGCGGCTCGGTCGCCCGCCTCGCCATCCGGACGGCTCGACGGCCCAGCCACGCAGGGACTTCCGGGCTGTCACATTAGAAGTTGACATGAACGTGGTCCGCAATCGGGTCGTCGCATTCGAGGTAGGTGGCTGCTCCGCGCTCGGTGAATGACTTTCCGTCGGGAGCAACCGCCAGGTCTCCTGCCTGCTCGAGGATGCACATCATGTCGGTCGAAGACTTGCCCGGAATCGCCATCGCGCGCGGGTCGATGTCGAGCGCGAGACCGCGGGTGTGAAGGCTGTTGCGCGTCACCGAGCCGGCAGCGCGGTTGCGCTGAGGGTTGCGAAATGCGCTGGTGATGAAGCGATCGATGTCGATTTTCACTCTGCGGTTGTTCGCCGGCGTCTCGACCACGCCGTTGGGGCCAGCCAAGATGGCCGCCTTGCAACGGCCATCGACTTTTGGCTGCGCACATTCATCGTCGCCGGTGGGATCCGTGTCACCCAGCGCGCCAGTGTTGTAGCCAGATGGCCCAGGGTCGACGACCACCGTCGTGCGACTCAACCCGCGTTTGCCCACGGGATGAACCTGAACGTCGTTGTTCACCAATCGGGTGGCGTGGTGGTTGATGCCGTTGAACATCCGTTCGAGCGCGTCGGGCTGCTCTTCGACGATCAACGAGTAGTTTCCGGTGTTGAACAAGGGCCGGGAAACCGGCACCACGTGCAGCGGGCCGGGTCGAAACCGGGTGTCATAGTCGACGTATTCCTGGCGCAGCGTCTCGACTTCAGACTGCCGCAGCAGAACATCGGCAGGCAAGTTGGCTTCGAAATTCCGTCCATCGAGGTTGAGCAGCGCCACCACGTCGTACTCGAGCGGAGGGTTGGGTCTGCGGCTGCCTGAGTTGCCCAGCTTCGAGGTGCCTTGAAACACCAGACGCTGGCCCCGGCCGGTGAGAATCTTTGCCGGCCCGGTGTGGCGACCGCGTGCAGTCACCTTCCATTCGAGCGCGGCTTCGTGCTCAGGCGACCCGTTCAGTCGGGCCACCACCACCATCTGTTCAGCGGGAGCCAGGAAGCTGGTGCGGCCAGGGCTGACTTCGACGAACGCCTCTGCCACCTCGAGCGAAAGCGCCGTGCCTTTGCATTCTCGGGCCGTGCAGCGATCTCCGACCGTAAAGCGGTCGCCGTCGTCACAAGCCGCGCTGTCGGCTGCCGTCGAGCAATCGACCTTTATCTGCGTGCCCCCGTCCCGCGAGGTGGGGTGAAAGGAAATCGAACCATCAGGGATTTCGGTCACCGGCTCGCCGGTCTGGCAGCCGAACAAGGCGCCAGACAAAATCGCCAGCACTCGAAGCTTGACGCGCAGGTTGCCTCCCGGAATTCGACGCCGCGCCGAGGCCTTTATCAGGAACGTTCACGATGTCTGCGTTCTTCTGTTGGGCGAGGGGCGGCGTATTGAAGGTTACGCATCAAGAAGGTGCTTCGTTGATCCACTCGCGCGCGGCGTCTTTCAGATGTTAGAGGGCCGCATGACGTCGCGGCTTCCCCAGTTCATCTGCGTTGCTTCTTTCTTGGTCTTCGAATCGCTGGCGTGCATTCCGAATACCACGGGAGCGCCGTGCTCTTCCGATGCCAACTGTCCCACGAACCAGCACTGCGTTGCAGGTAAGTGCGAAGCAGGAGGAAGCGGAGGAACCGCCGGTGGCATGGCGGGCGGTGCAGGTGGCTCAGCCGGTGGGACGGCGGGAGGAATGGGTGGCGGCGCGGGTGGCGGCGGACCTGGGGTGCTGGACTGCAATCTGCCGATGATGCTCGATTGGACAACCGTCGCGAAGAACACCAACACCAGTCTTAGCGTCACGCTGAACAACCCCACCGCGAGTGACATCACCGCGAGCGTCGGTAATGCCTACAGTTTGTCGGGTGACCACGGTGCCTTTAGCCAGACAGATGCGGTCGGCGTGGTGACGATCGCAGCAGGCACCTCGCAGCGCGCGACAATCACCTTCAGTCCGCTCACCTCGAAGACCTACGAGGCAGCGGTGCAGATCCGCGTCGCGTCGACGTGCCCAGCCAAGACAATCAGCCTGGTGGGAATTGCGGTCGACGCGGTGCTTACTTGGTCGCCGTCGCCGCTCGATTTCGGATACGTGCCGCCGCTGTTCGAAGAGTTCCGCGAGGTGACTTTCACCAACCTCAGCGCGAAGGCGGTCGAGGTTTCGAATTTTGGCGGCACCGGCGAGTTTCGCGTCACTGGACCCGCGTCGTTCACCGTGCTCGCGACAGGTGCGGTCAAGGTCAACGTGGGCTTCAAGCCAAGCGGCTTCGAACTGTACCAAGGTCAACTGAGGCTCACGACCAACCTTCCAGAGCAGCCGACCGGCGCGCTGGCGGTGCGGGGTATTGGCGGTGGGCCAAACATCGAGGTCACGCCGACGGGCACGCTCTCCTTTGGGCAAGTAGCGTATTCGGCGGGGGCGAGTCCTGCGTGGTTTCAAGCTCGGTCTGTGCTGGTGAAGAACATCGGAACCCGACCGATGCCCGCCGACGTCAACGCCAACCTCCGGCTCGGAAAGTTGAGCAACGGGCGCCCGGGACAAATGCCGTATTTCGAGCTGTCGCCGCTGAACGCCACGACGGCGGCGTCTGAGTTCGTCGTCACCGTTCACCCCAGCTCCCTCGACAGGGTGGGGCTCGAGACTGATGAGGTAGCCCGCCTCTAGGGCGTCTTCACGCCCAGCGCAGTGGGCATGAAATCGATCGAGCTGACGATTCATTCGAATGACCTGGCCACCCCCACGAAGAAACTCATCATCACCGCAGATGCGGTCGTGCTGCCATCGTGCAGGTTCACCGTATCACCGACAACGCTCAACGCAGGGCTGATCTCCACCGGAACCACCCGCGACCTGGCGGTTAGCCTTTTGAATACTGGAACTGGTCCTTGCCAGTTCTCGAACATCTCAATCGGCCCCAGCTCCGACCCTGCGTTTCAGCTGGCAGGCGGCCCGATTCCGCAGGTCACGGTTCCGCCGGGCGAATCGACGCTGGTGAACGTTCGGGTTGCTCCGACGGGTGCCGCGATGACAGTGGCGACGCCCATCAGCGGCAACCTACAGTTCAATGTCTCGTCTGCGACGATGCCGCAGGCGGTGGTGCCGCTTTCGGCTTCGCTGGGGCCGACCTGCCTCGCGCTGATTCCCA
>JANOHG010000666.1:0-1759 GCA_031406375.1 Archangiaceae bacterium
TCCAGCCGCGGTTGGTCGGCGCGTACGATCTTCGGGCCCTCGCTCCGAAGCTGCCGGCGATCCTTCACCTCAACCTGGGGTTCACGATTGACAACAGCGGTGCGCTGCTGCGCAACGACAAGAGCAACACCAAAGCCAACGCGTCGGAAGAGTTCGCGCTGAGCCTCAACAGCTTCAACCGCTTCAACTTCGGCTTGATGCTCGAGGCGCCGTTGCCCTTCGTGACGCCCTTCCTCGAGTACCAGTTGGGGCTTCCGCTGGGCGTACCCGGCGGGCTGCTTGATGGGCCGAACGCGGCGAAGGTCGCGGTCTCTAGCGCGATGCCTCAGTCGCTGGGCCTGGGGCTCAAGGTGACCGCAATCAAGGATCTGACCGTGTTGGTGGGAATTGATCTGGGGCTGACGCGATCGGTTGGAATCGGAGTGCCTGCGACGCCGCCCTGGAACTTCCTCGTCGGCGCGTCGTTCAACATCGACCCGTTTCAGCGCGGCGAAACAAAGATTGTCGAGACGGTTCGCGAGCGAACGCTTGAGAAGAGGGTCGCCGAAGCTCCGAAAACCGGAAAGGTCGAAGGCACGGTGGTGGACGCCGAGACGAAGAAGCCGATTCCTGGAGTCATCGTTGCGATGGTCGGTGCTGGATTGCCGCCAGTCGCATCCGATGCACCCAGCGGGAAGTTCATCACCCATGAGCTGCCGGCAGGTCAGGTGAAGCTGCACGTGTCGCGCGATGGGTACAAAGAGATCGAGCAGGTGCTGAAGGTCGAGTCAGGGAAGAACGCGAAGGTCGAGCTGATGCTGCAGTCGGAAGTGAAGAAAGCAATCTTCGACTTGGTCGTGACTGGGAAGAAGAAGCCGATCAACGCGACGGTGGCCTTCGTCGGGCCGACGACCCAGTCGGCTGGCACCAGCGAAGCGAACAAGGATCCGGTGAAGGTTGAGATCCCACCTGGCACCTACACCGTCAACGTCACCGCGACAGGCCACCTCGCCCAGACCCGAGAGGTTCAGATTCCGGCGGGTGGGCAGATGGCGCTGGCGTTCGATCTCGTTCCCTCGCCGAAGAAGCTGCTGGTGGTATTCAAGCAAGACAAGATCGACATCCTTCAGCAGGTGCACTTCGAGTTCGCGAAGGCGACCATTCTCGCCGACAGCTTCTCGCTGCTTGACCAGGTGGTCGACGCGATCGTCTCGAACGGCGTCAAGCGGATTCGAGTCGAAGGCCACACCGACAACAAGGGCGGCAAGGACAAGAACCAGAAGTTGTCGGAAGGCCGCGCACAGTCGGTGGCCGACTACCTAATTGCCAGGGGCATCGATAAATCGCGGCTGGAATCACTAGGCTACGGAGACACCAGGCCGGTTGCACCGAACTTGACCGCACGGGGTCGTGAGTTGAACCGTCGCGTCGAGTTCATCGTCATCGAGAGGTAACCAATGGCCAGACTTTGCGCAGTGTCGAAAGCGAGCAAGCCAGCTTGATCGATCGCGTGACGGCGGGGGTTCACCTGTTGCGCGGTGGGTGCTCGCAGCAGGGCGCCGAGGTGGTGCAGCGCGGCGTGCGCAACGTGATGAGCCAGCTGCCCGAGGAGCGCGCCGAGATCGCCGACCAACTGGAGCGCGCGCTGGTCTACCTGGAGCCGCTCAAGCTCGGCGATCACCAGATGATCTCCGTGCTGTGCGTGCTGGCCTGGTGCGGCTACTTCGTCGATCGACGGCTGGGCCTGCGCTACGGCGATCAGGCGCTCGCCTGCGCCCAG
>JANOHG010000871.1:0-9866 GCA_031406375.1 Archangiaceae bacterium
TTCGGCGACGGGGCGAAGCGACATGCGAGAGCTCCAACGTGAAGCGCTTGCGCACGCCGATCTCATCCGGCAAGTTGTCCGTGGTTCTGGTCTGCGTGCGTTTGAGCGAGTGCAAGAAACCGCGAGATCGCACGCGGGCCCGAGCCATCCAACGCCTGATTTTCTTCAGCTGGCTAAGTGATCATTTTTGCTGCGGGATTTCTTTTCCCCGCACGCTGCTAGGGAGCACCCGGAATATTGAACTGAACGCGATAGAGGTTGTGCACTGCAGCACTGGATCCGGTGGTAACAAACATTGTCTTCATGTCGAGGTCACCGAACGTGCAGTCGTTGGCACCTCCGATCGACACCGAGCCGAGCCGAGCTCCTGTCGGACCAAAGAAGCGAACCTGAGACCCATGGGCGTGGAACACATTGCCGGCGAGATCGACACAGAGTCCTCCCGCTCCGATTTCGGCAGATGACGGTGCTTGGAAAACCGCCGCTGCTCCAACCGATCCATCGGTTGCGATTGAGAACCGCGTGATGCCCGTCTCTCCACGGCTGTTCTGCGTGCTTACGTAGAGGGTGTTCTGATCGGCGGAGAGCGCGATGCCTTCGGGCCCAAGAAGACTCAGAGAGACGATCGAGACGCTTCCTGCAGGATCCACGCGAAACACACCAGGGAAGCTGAGGCCGTGTGGCCCGCTATCGGGGAAAGGGTCTGTAAAATAAACGTTTCCGTCGCGACGCGCTGCGACGTGGGCCGGCTTGTTGAAGGTGCCGGCGCTGGCTCCGACAGCACCCACCCAATATTCTGCCACGACGACGGGCGTGGCATAACCCATCTTCGAGCGCGTCAACTTGTGCCCACGTGCTTCACAGACATAAAGCGAGCCGTCGGCCGCCACCGCCAATCCACGCATGTCAAACTCGAGCGAAGTACCGTTGCGGACGACGTCATAACCGCCGTTGGTCGCGACATTCGGGCGCCAGCGCCAGATGTTGTTGATCTGACAGACCGTGAAGAGCAACTCGTTCTTTGACTCGTTCCAGGTGACACCGCAGGTGTCATCAAAGCGGTTATTTGAAACGGCGATTGGCGTGCCGGCATCGGGGATCATCCCTGCGTAGCTGTTGGTTGGAACGCAGCGGTTTTCGACCACCTGGTGCAGCGCCGGGCACGCACCGCAGGCGCCCGTTTGCAGATCAAGCACCGCGTTTCCCATACACGCGGCACGACACTCGCCATTGGCAATCCGAATCGTGCCGGAGGCGCACGGTGCGCTGCCTGCATCCTGGGCGCCGGCATCCAGAGCGCCCGCGTCAACCCCGCCGTCGCTGCCCGCGCCCGCGTCGTTCATCATGCCAGCGTCGTTCATCATGCCGGCGTCTTCTTTGGCATGCGGGTCATCCGGCATCTCGCCGACAATGCCCGTGCAGCAGCAGGTGAGGATCAGTGCCGAAGTGATCGCCTGGCGCATGTCCTCAGAACGCTGCACGGCCGGCTTCTGGACGAACCAGAAAGACTCATGGCACCCAGACAGGACCGCTGGCGGTGAAAATCGACTGCTGAATGTTCTCGCGCATTCGCTTGGCCGTGGGCTCGCCATTCGGCGAGTAACCAAAAGACCCACCGCGTGACGTCATCCCCTTCTCGAGGGCGATCAGCGCCGTCTGAGTGCCGCGGGTGATGCGAAGCGTGTAACCCGACGCGCTCTCAGTCAGTTGGTGCTCCAACGCTGCTTCCGCGCTGTCTCGCATCGACACCAGGTGAAGAAGGTGGGTTTGAATCTGGCCAGCAGCAGTGACCTCGAGGCGAAACTGGCCACTGGGATCTCCGTTGGTGCGTTCATCGACCACCTGCAGCGCGGCGCCCGCGGGCACCAGCGTCGTCACCTCGACCTTCTGCTCACCATAGGTCACCGTGGCGCGAGGCCCGCTGATCGCCGGCGCTTCCTCGAAGTGCATCAGAAACGTCTTCTTCACCGCGCTCGCGCTGGCGACCTTCGGCGTCAAAGTGACCGCTCGCAAAACCTCGACGTCCTGCCGATCGAACGCCGTCGACTCGAGGCGATCGAAGATCACCAGCGCTTCGAGCGGGCGAATAAACAGCAGCTCGCGCACCACCTTCGCGACGTGGGCGTTGTCCTGAGAAAGGCGGTTTCCGATGATGGCGGTAGACTTCACCGCCCGGTAGGCGCGGATCAAATCAACCACGCCGTACGAATGATCTGCACCGCTGTCGATTCGCAGCACTACCGCGCGACCATCGGAGTCCTTCGGGGCATCGGCGGCTTCGGAGACGCGCGCCCCGATTCCTTCGAACAGGATTCCGTTGTGCGCCAGCGTCTGGTCACTGCTGTCCGAGCCGACACCTTCAAACCCATTCAGCGCCAACGTCATTCCGGGGCTCTCGCGCGACAACCAGCGCCCCTTTCGCCAAAGCTGAAACGTGCCGACGTCGGCATGGTCCACCAGTCGACCCGCCGGAGTCCCCAGCTGCATCAACACCACTGTGCTGTCGGCGCTCCACTGGTTGCGTGCGTACAGGTACCCTGCGCCCGCGGCGTAATAGTCAAGCGGCAGGTCGTCAAACGACCTGCCCTCGCCTCCCCCACCCACGTCGAGCGACGCGAAGACTTCGTCGGCGTCGGGACGAATGCGGGTGAGGTAGCCCCGCGCGTACTGCGCGATCGTCGGCTGGCGCCATTGCGTTGCCACTTGCATCAATCCTCCGAACTCGAAGCTTGTCGCGCTCTTGCCTTCGAACCAGTGGTTGTCCCCAGCCCACGGGAACAAATGCACACCCGGAGGCAGGCCTTTCACCAGCGTCGGCGCGGGTGTCACTGCGTAGATGAGATGGAACACCGTCTGCCGAAAGAAGTTCGTCTCTTCGAACGGATTGCGACCCCACGCGCTTAGCGACTGAAATGGGATGATCGTCTCGCCGATGAAGTTTGCTCCCAGGTGTGCTCCTTCGGCAGGCACTCCACCCAAGCCCTGAGCGTTCGCATAGGGAAGAAAGCGGCTCTGAAACCGCGCCGTCAACGCCTCATCGAGAAAGCCTTGCGCGCTCGGGTTCTCGTGGAAAGACACGATTCCCCATTCGAGGCTGGTGCGAACCTGGGCCCAGAACTCCTTCGTCGCCGGCCCCCCCACGTCGCGCATGTTCTGGTTCGTCACCCACCGATTCCATCGCTCAATCAACGTCGCGCGCTGCGAAGGGGTGAACTGGTCGTAACACCAGTCATAGACGAGCATCGCGTTCTCGCCATTCCACCGGTACTCGGCGCTGACATACCCCGGACCTGCGGTGTCTCCCCCTGGCACGGTGAACGCCATCAGCCAGCTGATTGCCCGCTGCGACCAGGCGGTGTTCCCCGTCATCAAGTACGCGAACGCGTTCGCGCGCACGTCGTCATCGCGGGGCGCGTAGCTCGAGCCCGGGTGCTTTTCCGCGAACCACCGCCGGGCCTGCGTCAGCGCGGTGGGAGTCGAAAACCACAGTCGCGGGCGCGTCGTGGGGACTTCAAAGCTCGTCGCGGCAGATGGCTCGAGTGGTTTGGGCAGCGGGCAGGCGGTGCCTTCACGCACGCAGATTTGCGCGCGCTCGCAACAGGTCCACCCCGCGCTGCAAGGACACGAACGGCCCGACTCGTCGACCGGAACAATGCACGCGACAAACGCCAGGAAGCAGGTGCTCCACTTCCTCATCAGAAGCTGCCCTCGAAGGCGAACGCAGCTCCGTCGAGGGTTGCTGCGACCGAAAGCGCAGGCTGATCGTCGGGCCAAAAGAGCGCGATCAGACCTGTCGCGAGCGCAGCACCGCCCACCGAGTAAAGGACGACTGCGTTGCGGTTCTGATCGCCGATGCGAAGGTTTCTCGCATTCGCATCCCGCTGCGACTCGGCGGTCGTCGTCGACAAAGCTCGAAGCTGCGACGCGCTCACCGTCTGCCAGATTCCCACCGAAATGGATGCGGCGCCAAGCGCCAGTGCCGATCCCCCAACCCATTGTCTCACTGGAATCGAAGGCGTCTGCTCAAGCACGAGAGGCAGCTTGAATTCATACTGCGCAGCCCTGGCATTGCTGAACGGAGTCTTGAATAGGTTCGTGAACGCCTCATGCGCCGCGCCCCGCTCGAGTACGCGCGGGCTGCGAGAGCCCAGCAGCGCCAACTTCACAACCGGAACTGCCTCCGGAATCGTGTACTCGCGATCGTCGCTCACCCGTCGCACGAAGAGAGGCCCATTCCCCAGTGGACGCAGCAGTGATGAAGCTTGCCCGACTGCGTTGTTGAAATCTGCGACGCGGACGCCGCGCGCATCCTCGACCGAGTAGTGGCTGCCGAGCGTGCCGTCGATCTCGAGGCGTCGTTCGAGCGCGCGGCGCAGATCCACCAACGCCGAGCTGCCGGCCGGCGGGCGCGCGAACAGATCTGGCCGAAAACGCTCGTTGGGGATCGCCGCGTTCGCGTTCTCGACGAATGCAGCGATCTCGCGGTAGCTGACCTCGCCATCGCCGTCGACGTCTGCCGCCCCGTAGAGGCCCGAGCGGATTTCATGGCTGAAGATTCCGGCCTGGAACGCTTCCCACTCGTGGCTCTCTCTCGACGAACCGGTGGAAAGCAAGAGCCCCACCTTCGGCCCAAAGCCTACCTGGGTGCCGAAGCTCGACACCGCACGTCGTTCGCCTCCGGGGCCGCGCCCATAGGCCAGAAAGTACGACTGACACGCATCGATGATCAGATGCACGGTGTCGGCGGGCACCTTCGGCAGCAGCTCCGCGTTCAGCACTTGGCCAGTCAACTCGGCGTCTTCGAGCGTGATGTAGCCTTCGCCATCGCGCACGTTTCCATGACCTGCGTACGCGACGTAGAGCACCGTCTTGAGGCCGCGCTTCTGCGCGCGGGCAATTCCCGTTCCCAGCTCTTCGAGCGCCAAACCCAGCTGAGCGCGGGTGGGCTCTCTGGCCTCTGCCGCCGCCTGGGGATGCAGCCGGGTGGTGTTTGCGTCGAGGCGCGCGAGTACGGTGGTGTGCGCTCCGAGCAACCGGAAGAAATCGAAGTACCGTGCGGCGTCGTCGTCGGCGTATTTCAGCGGCTTCAGGTTCGCATCAGCCGCCTTGTTGACTCCAATCACCAGCGCGAACGTCGCTCGCTCTTCTGCGGCTGCCGATGTGGCGGCAAGTACCAACGCGAAGAGCGACAATCTCACCGGGACACCTCGACGGTACGACTCTGGATGATCGCCTGCGGAATCACCAACTCGGATCCCAACTCTACAATCGATTCAACCTCCGTCACAGTGAGCGCGCGGTCGGTGAAGACCCCGTACAGGGTCAGCGAACGCCCATCGAGCGGGTGGCGAATGGCTTCGGCCAACACATGAGGCTGGTTGCCTGCTTCGATGGCAATCGCCGACGGGTTGTCTTGCTGACGCACCCATGCGGGGTGGTACCAGTAGATGTGGCGATGCTCGTCTACGCCGAAGACGAGCAGGTGCTTCTTTCCCGAGCGGTTGAGGTACGAGAACGCCAGCTCGTCATCGGCGCGAATCGAGGGGTCGATGCGCACCAAACCGCCCTCGAAGCTGCGCCAAACGGTGAGGCCAACCTCGGTGCTTGGACCGCGGGCGGCGAACCCATCAGACGGATCAGCAGAAACGCGCCAAACCGAAACGGCGATCGCGAGGCTGGCGGCGAAGGCCAGCGAAGAGACTACCCACCGCCCTGTCGCGACCGGGCGGGGCATCAGGCCCAGGCCTCTGCCCAGCCGCTGCTGCGCCGAAGGGGCGGCGGGGTCGAGCTTCGAGAGCAGCAGCTGTCGGTCGTAGCGTGCGCTACAGATTGCGCACTGGGGAAGGTGCTCGCGAAGGGCGCATTCCTCGGCCACCGCGATCGCGAGCGCGAAATGGCGGTCGACCAGGTGTTGCTGTGGGCAGTTCGGAGTCATCGGCGGGGCACCCGCGATTCGAGGAAATACTCGCGCAACAACGAGCGGATCCTCAGCTCCTGGTACGCGAGCGTGGTTCGAAACATGCCCAGCTCTCGCGCTGCGCTTCGTTGATCCAGTTGCCGGATGAAGCGCGCCTCGAAGATCGCCTGCCACTTCTGAGGCAGGCACTCTTCGCGGAAACGCTTCACCATCATTCGCGCATCTGCCGCTTCCGCCAGGTTCACGCCCAGCTCGTCCAGCGGCAGCACCGACCCTTCTGCCTGACTTGCATTGCGATGCCGGCGCAGAAAATCGATCGCCTGGTTCTGACCGACGCGCGACAACCACGCCTCCATTGAGCCGCCCTGAAAGCTCTTCCGAGCTTCGCTGCTGGAGACCAACTTGAGAAACACCTCGTGAACGACCGTCTCGGCGTCTGATCCAGTCACGTAGCGCGCCACCGATCGGCTGACCGTCTGGTAATGATCCTGGTAGCAGCGCGCAAGCGCGTTCTTGTCGCCCCGCTGGAACGCGAGCAGAAAATCGGCGTCCGTCGCGCGGGTAGGCATTGGGGTTCACTGCAATATGTCAGAGTGGTGGATGACACGTCAGAGTCCTGTGAGCTCACCCGTGATCGTCGAATCGCCAAACGAGGTCCGGTTCATTCCGAACTGGTTGAGGACGGATACCAACAACCGGTTGTGCGCGTTCTGCTCACGCAGCCCCACGTAGGGGCTGGCGCTCGCCGCCGCATACGACAGGTACCGGTTCTTCGCCCAGGTGGCGCCTCCGCCAGCGAGAACGAACGGCAGATTCCATGGCTCATGGTCGACGCCGCTGCCCAGCTCGTTGGTCCACAGAATGATGGTGTTGTCGTAGACCGAGCCGTTGCCTTCAGGAATCGCCTTCAGCAGATCGCACAGGTACGACACCTGCTCGGCGTACCAGCGGTGGATGCGCGAGACGTAGCGCACCGAGACGTCATTGGTGAGGTTCATCCCGTGGACGACATCGTTGTGGATCGCGCGGGTGACGCCGCCCAGCTCGAGCCAGGGCATCGAGTTGCCAGCCTGCATGTGAAAGCTGGCGACCCGGCTGTAGTTACAGGCCATCAGGGTGGCGATGTATTCCATCGCCAGCTTGTGTCGCACCTGGGTCGGAATCTGGTCCTCGCGGTTCGACGGGGGCGCGGTCGGCTTGCTGCACATCACCGCTGGGCGATTCAACTTCTGCTCCATCAGGTTGAGCGAGTCGAGGTGGATGTCGAGCTTCACCCTTTCCGCAGCGGCAAGGCGCGGGCGCAATACGTTCGCTTCGCCCTTGAGGTACTTGAGCACCGAGACATCACCCGCAAGGCGCGCGCGGGCGAGCCTTTCGTCGTTGCCCCCGCCCATCGTGCTCCCGAACAGCGCGGGGTAGGCCTTGCTCATTTCCTCATGGGTTTTGAGCTTGTTTCCTGCCGCGTCCCAGCTGCTGACGCCGTCGTAGAAGGCGAAGATGATTGGCTCGACTTTGAGGAAGCTGGCCAGCGCCACGTCGATTGAAGGGCCTCTGCTGCGGCGATCTTCATCCGAGAAGAGATCTGCACCGGTGATTGCCGCCGCCGCGCTGTGGTGGCCCACAGCGCCGCTGGCTCCTTCGCGGTAGCAGCAATAGAAATCGAGGCCGTCAATCACCACCGTCGAGCTCTTGTGCTTTTCCATCGGACCAAGGCACGAGTCCGGATCGAAGTTGAAGGTGTGATCGCTGTCTCCATGAACCGCCAGCTGCCCATTGGGCTTTCGCGGCCTCCAGTACGAGGTTTTCCCGTGCACCTGGGTGATGGTGATTAACCGCAGCGGCGTCGCGGTTTGAGCAAGCGCGTCGCGAAAGAGTCCACCGAACTGAAACGCAGCTCCGGCACTGAGTCCTGCGAACGTCTTCAGCAGAGATCGGCGTGAGATGGGCATGGGTCAGGGCTCCGAAGGCGTCAGGCGGGTGTTGAACGAAGTCGAGGCGACGATGCTCGCCAGCACGTCACGCAGATCCCCCTCGCGCGCGGCTTCCGCAATGGCGCAGCGATCGAATTCGGTTTCCAGTCGGCCCATCGAGGATCTGAACACCTGCTGCGCGAAGCAATGCTGGACCTCGCGACTCGCCGCGAGGGCGGTCATCAACGCGACGGCGTCGGCCACCTTCTGGTTGCTCGTCGCGGTGCCGACAATCGCTCCCGAGGAATCCACCGGGGCCCCATTCTCTTGCGTGCGGAAGACCCCCAGCCCGTCGTAGCTCTCGAACGGGTAGCCCAGAGGGTTGAACTGGGTGTGGCACCCCTGACAGGAAGCGCCGCCACTGGCGAGGTGGTTCTCGACACGCTCGCGGGTGGTGCGGCCTTGCTGCGCAGCCACCGGCGGCAGGGGAATGATGTTCGCGGGGGGGTTGGGGGGAGGCGTGCACAGCACCCGGCTCTTGAGCCGCACGCCGCGAAGAATCGGCGAGCTGGCGTCGGTGTGGGCCTGGGTCCCAAGGAAGCCTGCGAAGGTGAGAATGCCCGCGCGCTGGCGCGGATCGAGCGCCATCTTCAAGAACTCGGTGGAAGTCGACGTCAGGCCGTAGACCGGCGCGTTGGTGGCGTTGATGAAGGTGTCGGTGCGGGTGAGCAGCGCCTCGAGCGTAGGGCCGGTGGCGATCCAATCGTCGACCGTCAGCTGCGTCTCACGCCGAAGCACCTCTTTAAGCGGCGCAGAATAGAGAGGGTAAACGGTGGTGTTCTTCGCCCACTCGGGTCGGTTGAAGTCGATGTCGAGCCACTCGGTGACGAAGCGCTGGTTGCGCGTCTTGAACGCTTCGAGCTGAGCAGAGGTGAGCCGCTTGACCTGGGCGGCGACCGCTTCGCGCGAAACCAGCGCGCCGTTTTCCGCCGCCTGGCTCAGAGCTTCGTCAGGAGGCCCCCCGGTGACTGCGTACGAAATTGCGGCGGCGAGCTCGAAGGGAGTCAGCCGGGTCGCCGCGCCCGCCGCGGCCATCTCGCCCAGTTCGGTGCGGTAAATGAAGTGCGGCGATTGGACGATCGCTCGCAAGCTGTAGTCGAGGCCAAACCGAAATCGGTCGGCCACTGCTCCCACCGTGCCCACGTCACGTCCGATGTCGTAGACCTCGAGCAGCGCAGTTAGTTCGCGGGGCAGAACGGGTCGCCGGAACGCGCGGCGGGCGGTGTCGCGAATGAACGTGTCTGCGCAGGTGCGTGCCGCCGCCTCGGTGGTGAAGCACGACGCAGGGAACTTCGGGCTCACCACTGTCGGTCGCAGCGCGGCGCCGGCGGTCTCGCCAGTCACCTTGAGAGCCTCTGCGAACGCGCTCGTCACCGACTGGCTGTCGGGGTTGCTAAAGCCAAGCGCGGTCGCGTCGGCTGGGACAGGGCTCGATGGTGCCTGGCCCAGCAGCGAGGTCAGCGATGCGCTCAGCTCGGGCTGGGTCAAACGGTAGATGCGCGCCCTGGGGGCAGCCCCCGACTGAACGCAGGGCATGATCGGACTCGGATTCGGATTCGGCTGCTCGCCCGGGGTGGGGTTCGGTACCTGAATCAGCGCGTCACAGCCGCTTAGACAGACGAGCACCAACACCAGCTGAAAACGAGGCATGTGAAGTCTCCTGCGTCTTGAAACGCGCAGCGTTCGGCTCGTGGACGAATCGGGGGAAACGAGCCGCGGCAGCGAGGCACTTTCATCAAAATCAGAGGTTTTGGGTGGTTGGCAGTTCTCGATGATCAGCTGAAAGGTATGCGCCCACCGACACTGGGCTATGTCCTGCCGATGTCGACTTCGCTCAGGGCGCTTCTCGGTCACACACCGCGCTATCCGCGCCGGGTTGTCTGCCTGACGGAAGAGACAACCGAAACGCTGTATCGAATCGGCGCTCAGGATCTGATCGTCGGGGTCAGTGGGTTCACTGTTCGCCCTCCCGAGGCGCG
>JANOHG010000929.1:0-5047 GCA_031406375.1 Archangiaceae bacterium
ATCCGCTTGTTGCGGGGAAGGTCGACGCCTGCAATGCGAGCCATGTGTATCGTTTCCTTTTCAGTTGCCCTGACGCTGCTTGTGGCGGGGGTTTGCAGCGCAAATCACACGCACGATGCCCTTGCGGCGAATCACCTTGCATTTGTCACAGATCTTTTTCACGGACGGACGTACTTTCATTTGGTGCCTTTAGAAGAAAAACTCACTTCGCGCGGTAGGTGATCCGGCCGCGGGTCAGATCGTAGGGAGACAGCTCGACCTTCACTTTGTCGCCAGGCAGAATGCGGATGAAATGCATCCGCATCTTCCCCGAGATGTGCGCAAGTACCTTGTGGCCGTTGTCCAGAACCACTCGGAACATCGCGTTTGGGAGCGGTTCCATCACCGTTCCCTCGACTTCAATCGCATCATCTTTGGGCAATCAAAAACCTCGTGTTTCCGTCTGTTTGCTTCCGCTTGATTTAAAGCAGAGCGCGGCGCAGTAGCATTCTTGCGTACCCATTTGCAAGCGGACGTTTTCAACCAGTGAATTCATTCGCTTATCCATGACTTGTGAGCAGCTCGGGCTCACCTTCGGTGATCAACACCGTGTGCTCGAAATGCGCTGACAGCCGGCCATCAAGCGTGACGGTTGTCCAATCATCGTCAAGAATCTCGACCTTTTCGCTGCCAAGATTCACCATCGGTTCGATTGCGATCGTCATTCCTGGAACCAAGGTCACGCCACTTGTGGGCTTACCGTAGTTTGGTACCGGGGGAAATTCATGCAACGCGCGACCAATTCCATGGCCAGTAAAGTCGCGAACCACCGAAAAGCCGTGGGCTTCAGCGTGGGTCTGCACAGCGTGGCCGATTGCGCCCAGCTTGTTCCCAGCAAGACAAACAGCGATCGCCTGTGCGAGCGCTTCCCGAGTCACTGCAATCAACTTCGTGGCTTCATCGGTGACCTTACCGACCGCCACAGTCCGAGCCGAGTCTCCAAACCACCCCGTGAAGCTGACGCCGAAGTCGAGCTTTAGCAAGTCTCCCTCGCACAGAGCGCGCTTCTTAGACGGGATTCCGTGGACGACCTCGTGATTGACCGAAGCGCAGAGCACCGCGGGGAAGCCGTGGTACCCCTTGAACGCAGACTTCGCCCCGTTCTTTGCAATCAGCGTTTCGGCCAGCGAATCGAGCTCACCGGTGGTGGTGCCGGGCTTCACTCGAGCTTCGAGCGCATCGAGAATCGCGCAAACGATTCGCCCTGCTTCCCGCATCAACTTCAGTTCCGACGTCGAACGCGCACTGATCTGATCGCGAGCCAAGCTTCTACTTCTTTCCAAGTGCGTCGCTGATCGCACCGAAAACCTTTTCTGTGCTGCCCATGCCATCGATGCGGCTCAGAAGGTTACGCTTCTGATAGAATTCTTTGAGCGGCGCAGTGTCGCGCCCGTAAATCCTCAAGCGACTCTGAACCTTCTCGGGCTCATCGTCCTCGCGCTGAACCAACTCAGCACCGCACTTGTCGCATCTACCCGCCACCTTTGGAGCGCTGTTGAGGACGTGAAACACCGAGCCGTCTTTGGGGCAGCTGCGGCGGCCACTCATCCGGCCTACGATCGCTGCCTCATCTACCTCGAGTGACACCACGCGATCGATTCTTTTGCCAGCCCGGCTCAGCTGCGCCTCAAGGGCGTCCGCCTGTGGAAGCGTGCGCGGAAATCCATCCAGGACGAAGCCCTTGAGCGCATCCTCACGCTTGAGCCGTTCCTCGATAATCTGAATGACCAGGTCATCAGGCACCAACTTCCCGCTGGCGAGCAGTGGCTCAACGCGCATTCCCAGCTCAGTTCCCTGGCGAATAGCCTCCCGCAGAATATCGCCCGTTGAAATTTGGGGCAGGCCGTACTTCTGAAGCATCAGCTTGGCTTGGGTGCCCTTGCCAGCTCCAGGAGGCCCGAGAAGAATAAGATTCATCGTTTCGCTTCCTCGTTCAAACGACCCGAATTCAGGCCGCGACCTTCATTCGTCCGCGGATGCGCGGCCCACGAGGACCTGCGAAACCTTCATAGTTTCTCGAGATGAGATGCTGTTCAATCTGCTGCACAGTGTCGAGCGCCACACCAACCACGATCAGCAGCGCGGTTCCTCCGAACTGGAAGGGAACATTGAGTCCTTGAGCGATTACCGACGGGATTACACAGATCGCAGCGAGGTAAATGCCACCGCCGAAGGTAAGCCGGTTGAGCACGCGTTCAATGTAGTCCGCGGTCTGGCGTCCTGGGCGAATGCCAGGGATATAGCCGCCCTGCTACTTGATGTTGTCTGCGACGTCATCTGGTTTGAACGTCAGCGAAGTATAGAAGAACGCGAAGAAGATAATCATGGCGACAAAGATGCCGTTGTAGATCCACGCGCTGCTGTTGAGCGTCTGTTGCACCCCACCCATGAACGGAAGCCAACTTCCAAGCGTGGCCGGAAATGACAGAATCGCACCCGCGAAAATCGGGGGAATCACTCCCGCGCCATTGACCTTCATCGGGAAATATGTGGCTTGCCCTGCAAACATCTGTCGCCCTGCCATTCGCTTAGCGTACTGCACCGGAATGCGTCGCATTCCCCGCTCGATAAAGACGACAGCTGCGACGATGACCAACATGAAAGACAGAAGTCCAATCACCGCCCAAGTCTTGATCGTATCGGCAGCCACCGCATCGACCAGCGAATTCCCAGCCAGAATAATGCCAGCGACAATGCCGGCAAAGATGATCAATGAAATACCGTTGCCGATTCCACTCTCGGTAATCCGTTCGCCCAACCACATGATGAAAGCGGTGCCGGCAGTCAGCGTGATCACGGTCATGAAGGTGAACCAAAGCGTGTCGGCCGGAACCACGATGTGGTCAATGCCGCCTGTTGCAGCAGTCGAAGAACGACCCAGCGAGCTCAGCCATCGACTGATCGCAATACCCTGAACGATCGACAAAACAATTGTGCCGTAACGGGTGTATTGGTTGATCTTCTGACGCCCACCCGCGCCTTCCTTCTGCAGCCGCTCGAGCGTTGGGACGACGACCGCAAGCAACTGCATAATGATGCTCGCAGAAACATAGGGCATGATCCCGAGGCCGAAGATCGACATCTGGTCCAGCCCACCTCCCGAGAACATGTTGAAGAGGCTGACCAGCCCCCCTGCCTTCCGCTGGGACTCCATATAGGCATTCATCGCGTTCCGGTCGATGCCTGGAGTGTTGATGAAAATACCCAGCCGATAAACAGCCAGGATTCCCAGCGTGAAAAGGAGTCGGCCGCGAAGCTCCGCGATCCGGAAAACATTGGTGAAGGCGTTCAGGGCCATCGAAACATTCTCCTTCGAAACAAAACAACAAAGCCCCTCGACCGGAAGTCCGATGAGGGGCGCGGGAACCTAACCAATCATGTCGGTGGACGCCACCAGCGCCTTTTCAGGCCTTCGCCTTGCCAGCAGTCTTTTCGGCCTTCACCGTCTTCGGGCGCTTACGTCCGTTGGCGCGGCTCAAACCATCTTCTTTGTGAGTTACGAGTCCGGTCTCCTCGGCAGTACCGCCCGCGGTCGTGATCGCCGCCTTCGCACTTACCGACATCTTGTGCACCTTGACCGTAAGCTTTCGGGTAAGCGCGCCATTACCAAGCACCTTGATTCCCGACCAAACACCCTTCACCAGCCCAATCTTCCGAAGCGCAGCCTCATCAACGACCGCGCCTGCATCAAAGCGCTCGAGCTCGCTGAGGTTCACCACCGCATACTCCTTCCGGTTAGGCGAATTGAAGCCGAATTTCGGCAGCCGGCGCTGAAGCGGGCTCTGCCCACCTTCAAAGCCTTCGAAGTGCATGTTGCCGCTGCGAGCCTTCTGACCCTTACCGCCGCGTCCTGCGGTCTTGCCCGTTCCAGATCCCTGGCCACGGCCGACCCGCTTCTTCCGGTGGTTGGAATGAAACGGCGCTTTGAGCGTGTGAAGTGTAGTCATAAATTTCTCGTTCTCTTGTTCGGGCAGCCAGCGCGCCGAAATGTCTTAGGTTTTGGCGTCAGCGGCTTCGGCGGCGCGGCGTGCGTCGCGGTTACGAATGTGTGCGGGCTTTCGACGCGTGGTACTCTTTGGCTCTTCGGTCACTACCTCATGCGAAACGAGGTGGCGAACCTTGAAAATCATTCCTCGAATCTCAGGAGTGTCCTTCAACAGACGAACCTGATTGAACTTGCGCAAGCCCAAGCCCTGAATGGTTCGCAGCTGGCGCTCGTTGGCGCCCGAAAAACTCTTCGTCAACTTGACCTTCAAACCCATAACTAGTTCCTCGCCTCAGGCTTCTTGAGGCCGAAGTGAATTTCTTTGCCACGAAGGCGTGACACCTGCTCAGGCGAACGCAACTGCTTGAGACCCTGAACGGTTGCCTTGAGCACGTTGTGCGGATTACGCGAACCTTGACACTTCGAAAGGATGTTCCGAACGCCAGCGGCCTCGAGCACAGCGCGAACACTCGCACCGGCGATCACGCCGGTTCCTTCCGAGGCAGGCTTGAGCAACACCTGGCCCGCACCAAAATGACCAAGTACTTCGTGAGGAATTGTGTGGCCCATCAGCGGTACCCGGAAAAGATTTTTCTTCGCGTTCTCGCCACCTTTGCGAATCGCCTCGGGTACTTCGTTCGCCTTGCCCAAACCAACGCCAACGTGGCCGTTGCCATCGCCGACCACCACGAGTGCTGCGAAGGAAAACCGGCGTCCGCCCTTCACGACCTTGGCGACGCGGTTGATGTTGACGACGCGGTCGGTGAGATCGAGATCGTTCGGATTGATGGGGGTTGCCATAGAGTTTCTCGCTTAAAGGGTGAGACCGGCTTCGCGGGCGGCATCAGCCACCGCAGCGATCCGACCGTGGTAGGGGAAACCGTTTCGGTCGAACACGACCGCTTCGATCTTGGCGGCTTTGCACTTGGCAGCGATGAGCGTGCCCACCCGCTTGGCGTCAGCCTTCTTGTCGCCCTCTTCTTTGCCCTTGAGCTCTTTGGACAGCGACGAAGCAAAAGCGAC
>JANOHG010001048.1:0-2787 GCA_031406375.1 Archangiaceae bacterium
CGGTCGGCCCACCGCGCAGCGTTCGAAATTCTCTGCGAAGAGAACGACACCCGGGTGGCAGAGGTGGGTGGCTTTTGAGGTTTGAGCCAAGCTCTAGTTCTAGTTAGTTAGTTAGATCAACGACATCACCACTGCTCCGCCAAGCGCGGCCGCCAATGGTACCGACAGGTTGTCGTCGATGCGAAGGCTGACCAGCTCGGCCAGGGCGCCACACGCGGCCGCGGCGGCTGAAATCGCGAGCGCAGGTCCAAGCTCGAGCTCCGCGTGGAAGACGCGCAGGAGAACGAAAGACACCAGCGTCCCTCCAACGAAGAACGCGAGGGTGCCTTCCAGCGATCGGCCATGAAGGAGCTTGATTCGGCCAAACCGTCGGCCAATCAAGCCTGCGAGCGGGTCTCCGATTCCCAGGATGCCCACGGCAGCGACGCAAAGAATCGGCGACGCAGTCAGGGTGAGCAAGACCAGCGCAGTGGCGTACCAGGTCGAAGAGTTGATGCGATTTGCTTCATGCGCGTGGGAAATCGGTCGCAACAAGCCCATCAGCTTCCGATTGATCGCTGCGCTGCGGCGTCGGCCGAACTCCATCGCCCAGAAAGCGACCGCGTAAACCGAGGCGACACAGGTCAACAACAGCGGGGTGGGGATGACCTCAATCAGTACGATTGAGAAAGCAGCCCCTGCCACATGAAATCCGCTGCGTGCCCAGTTGGTAGGGCGAAGCGTGGGGACATGAACCTTGTTGTCGCGCAGCGACGTCGCCATCGCATCGTAGGCGGGTTGCAGGCTCTTCTTGAAGGTGAGCCATCGGGTCCGCAAGTCTGCGGTGGGATGCTCGAGGTGCTGCAGATTGGTTCGAAGTGCAACGGCGAGCTCGACCAGGCGCTCGTGCTGCTCGAGGCGCCCTTGAAGTTCCTTGAGGCGCACCTTCAACGCCACTGCTGCTTCGTCGCGCCAGCGCACCGGGTCTATCTCGCTGAGTACGGCGTGCAGTTGGACCACCAGCACGCGGTCCGCTGAGAGTTCTTGGATCATCGAACTTGAAGGTAGCCATCTTCCTTCGGCCGCGAATGTCGTTGAGGTTTTCGATGACAGGGCGATGACTCGGGGAAAACCCTTCGCAGTCAAGCAGGTGACACTAGAATATGGGGCGCGCATAGAAGGCGGGCTCGTTACCTCTCAGACAGGCGATCCGCGCGAAGTCCCGATCGTCAAATAGTCAGCCATCACCCTCTCTGGAGATCAACATGGACGTGAATATTGGAATCGACAGCCGACACCGCGAGCAGATTGCCAGTGGGCTGTCGAAGGTTCTGGCTGACAGCTACACGCTGTACCTGAAGACCCACAACTTCCACTGGAACGTCACTGGGCCGATGTTTCAAACGCTGCACCTGATGTTCGAGACGCACTACTCAGAGCTCGCGCTCGCTGTGGACGCGCTGGCTGAACGGATTCGCGCCTTGGGCTTTCCCGCGCCAGGCACCTACCGACAGTTCGTCGCGCTCTCGTCGATTAAAGAAGAAGACGGGATTCCCAAGGCGCAGGACATGATTCGCCTGCTCGTCGAAGGGCATGAGGCGGTCGCGCGCACGGCCCGTGCTGCCTTCACGATTGCCGCTGAGGCAAATGATCAGCCGACCTGCGATCTGCTCACGCAGCGCATGCAGATCCACGAGAAGACGGCGTGGATGCTTCGCAGCCTGCTCGACTAAAGCACGCCGCGGTTGGCTTAGGTCAGCAGGCCACCTTGAATTGCATCGGCGTCGTCACTTGCCATCGCCATCTGCAGCGATTCCTCGTTCAGCTGAGCGCGGATGTGAATCGAGCTGTAGACCGCGACGACGGACGACCCGAGCAGCGGGTTGAGCCACTGCAGTAGACTTGGGCCGCTGACGTGGGCGAAATGCAGAATGGTTGTCGCGCCGAGAAACGTCGTTACCACCGAAGCCACCGCTGCGCCGACTTCATCCTGAAGCACGACCACGATGCACAACGGCACCGCGATCAGGAAGGAGAAGTACGGAGCGTGATGATGGCCTTTGGTCATCGCCAGTGAGCGGACGGTCGCCGAGCTCACCACCGCCGAGAGGCGCAACAGCCACAGAGACCACTGTCCAGACGTCCGGACTGTTCGGCCAATGCGGGGGGGGGGGGCGGTGGTCGTTACCCGGTCGTGCAACCGGCGTTGGCGCAAGGCGCTCGGTCTTCGTGGACCCGCTTCGGGAACCCGCCCTGCGCTCTTCCGAGGCGGCCAACGCTCCGGGCCACCCATCCCGCACGGCGCGGTGCAGCACCCACTGTTCTGACAGCCTCGGCTTGGACGGCACCAGACGTTGTCAGGGAACCAAGGTCACGCTGAACGTCGCACCGAAATTTGGCAAGCGTCGGGCCGCATGGCGACAGACGACCTGGAGGTCGAATAATGAAAGTTCCATTCCTATTGCCAGCGTGCGCCCGGTGTTCGTGAACGCCCTCTCGTCGTTGTGCGGCACTCCACAGCCGACCAAGCAGAGAACAGCGACCAACGGGAGAGAGTTCTTTGGCGATGCGTTCACGATGACCTCGTTGAAAGGGGTTGCTCACCTCACGACGCAGGTTCGAAATGCGGTTCCAAGATATGACGGATGGATGGTCTCCTTTCGAGTTCTCGCGCTGTTCCTCGGCACCCTCATGTTCATTGCTGGTTGCGGCGAAGGAGGCAGCGGAGTCGGAGGAGGCAGCGGAGTCGGAGGAGGCAGCGGAGTCGGAGGAGGCAGCGGAGTCGGAGGAGGCAGCGGAGTCGGAGGA
>JANOHG010001065.1:0-2712 GCA_031406375.1 Archangiaceae bacterium
ACCATTCGAGCGAAAAGCAGCGCGCTTTCAGTCGGATGCGAGAACATTTCCGTTGGTGAGGCGAAGGCGGCGAGGCATGGATCGCGCGAGGGTTTCGTTGTGGGTCACCACGACGGCGGTAAGGCCGAGATCCTTGTTCACCTCGCGCAACAGCTGGTGAATCCCCTCTCCTGTTGCAGGGTCGAGGTTGCCTGTCGGTTCATCGGCCAACAGCAGCGCCGGTTCAAGCATCAGCGCGCGGGCGAGCGCGACCCGCTGAGATTCTCCGCCTGACAGCTCTCCGGGACGGTGGTCGGTTCGTGAGCCCAGCGCCACCCGTTCGAGCAAGTCACGGGCTCGCTTCATCGCGCTCGTCTTGTCCTTTCGCTGAATCAACGCTGGCATCGCGACGTTTTCGGCCGCGGTGAACTCAGGCAACAAGTAGTGAGATTGAAAAACGAAGCCAATCGACTTGTTGCGAAACTCGGCGACCTCCGCGTCATTCATCTCGAACACCGAACGACCCTGGAAGTGCATCGTACCTGCGGCGGGCGCATCGAGCGTGCCGAGCACGTGCAGAAACGTGCTCTTGCCCGAGCCCGAGGCACCAATCAGCGAGACGAGCTCGCCCTTCTCGATTGCGAGCTTGACGCCCTGGAGCACATCAATGCGCTTCCCGTTGAGAAAGTACGACTTGAAGACATTGTCGACTTCGAGAAAGGCAGCCATCACTCAGCCTTCAGCCCATCGACGGGCTCGACCTGAGACGCCTTGAGCGCGGGGTAGATGCTGGCGAGGAACGTCACCAGGATCGCGATCACCACCGACATCGCGGTCTGGAAGGGCTCGATCCTCACCGGCAATGCAGGAATGTAATAGACGCTCGGATCAAGCTTGATGCCCACTTTCTCGATGAAGAGACACCATGCCAGCCCGGCAAACAGACCAAGAACGCCGCCCGCGACCCCGATCTGCAGCCCTTCGGCGAGAAAGATTTTCACGATCCCCCCATCGGGCACGCCCAGTGCCTTGAGCACCGCGATTTCTTTGCGTTTCTCTAAGACGAGCATGATGACGGTTGCGACGATCAACCCCGCAGCGACGATGACGATGATGCTGAGGATGATGCCCATCACCAGCTTCTCAAGGCGCAGCGCAGCGAACAGGTTCTTGTTCATGTCGCCCCAGTCGCGCGTTCGATAGGGGTAGCCCTCGAGCTTGTCGTAAATCGCTTTCGTGAGGCGACGCGCGTCGTCCACGTCGTCGAACTTCAACTCGATGCCATCGGCGCCCTTGAGCTTGAAGAACGACTGCGCTTCCTTCAGGTGGATGTAGACGAACTTTGAGTCGTACTCGAACATCCCTGAATAGAAGACGCCCGCAACCCGGAACGGGCGACTCTTCGGCATCGGCCCTTGCGGCCCAAGCTCACCGCCCAGCGGAGAGACGATGTTGATCCGGTCTCCGACGACGACCTTCAGCGAGGCCGCCAGCTCTTTTCCGACAATGACTCCGGGCAACACCACCACTGGCTCGTCTTTCGGCACCTCAACCAATGGAGCGCGATCGAGTTTCGATGGGTCGTCTACGAATTTCATCCCGTCTGCTGCTGGCCGATCATCCAGCGCGGGCCCGCCCATCGGAGCCAAGCGCTTGCGCACGATCTTCTCAGGAGAGTTGAGCCACTCGAGCTTCCCGCCCGGCATCATGTTCTTCGGCAAATCGGTGACGGTACCGATGGTGTCGGGGTCGATGCCTTTGATCATCGACCCTGAGATGTTCCCTTCCGAGCTGATCATCACTTCGTTGAGAATGAACGGCGTCTGGCCAGCGACCCCGCGGATGGTTCGGATCTTCTCCATCACTTCGGGATACTCGGCCATCGAGTCCGAGTACTTGAGGACGAGGCCGTGAGAATTGGTGCCAAGGATTTTCTGCTGCAGATCGAGTTCGAAGCCACTCATCACCGACAGCACGATGATCAGCGCCATCACGCCGACGCCAACGCCACCAACCGAGAGCGCGGTCATCATCGCGGTTGGGGTCTGCGCCTTGAGCTTCAGCGCATTCAGCGCCTCAGCCGCCTTGAGAGGATCCTGCACTCCCAGCCTGCGCATGCGGGTGCGCTCGATCTGCGCCTGAGCCGCCATCACGATTGCGTAAATGATCAACGGAGGAATGATGCCGAGGATCAGCACCGCGAAGGTGCCCAGCAACAGCCGCGGCCGAAACACTTGAACGTGGCGCGAAGCGACGAACAGCTCGTAGTTGATGCGCAGGTCGAGCCGGCCAGACGAGGTCGCTACGAACCCGAAGTTGAGGCCGAGAAAGAGCGCCAACACCAACCCGATGAAGACGAGCCAATAGCTCATCTCGGGGCGCGTGTCTCCGAGCAGCGACGCCAGGTAGATTACCTCGCGCAGCCGATACCCGACGCTCAACATCAACGACGGCAGCGTGTGCATCGCTGACAGCACGATCGGCACTGGCAACCCGAAGTACAGAATCGCGATCGTCGCCTCAGGGGTCGACAATCGCTTCGAGTTGGCCGAACCAAGGAATCCGCCTGCGAAGGCCACTGCCATCCCGATTGCCAACGCAATCACGAAGGCGAACACCGGCGAGAGACCGGTGGGAGCATCGGTGGTGATCACAGTCGATGACTGCCCCTGACCAATCAGCAGCAGGTAGGTAAAGACAAGCGCGGCCTCCTTGCGGTGCAGGTCGGCGAGC
>JANOHG010001075.1:0-5384 GCA_031406375.1 Archangiaceae bacterium
CAGCGGAAGATCTTCCAGGTGCGACGCAAGGGTCTTCTGAAGTTGAGCGCGAAACGCCAGCGCAGTCGGGAATACCCGTTCGGTGGCCCACATCGGGTACAGCCCATTCGAGTCGACCGCTTCGAGGCAGACCTCGAGCCGCATGGCGGCGGCGGTCCGCATCTGAGGCAAAAAGAAGACCGGCGCGTCATCTGTCACCACTGCGCACGCCTCTTGCGCGAGCATCTCGAGCAACCCTGATCCCGCTTTCGGCCGAGGCTCGACGTACGAGAAGTAAGTGACGCCCGCGCTTTTGCACTTGCGCCGGTTCACCTCCATCCCATCGAGGACGAAGCGATGAATGCGATCCGAGGCCCAACGGTAGTCGCAGCGCAGCGCCTCGAAGATCAGCAACGGCCGACGCTTCTCTCGCGCAAGCTCGATCGCGCGATCGAGGGCGAAGTTGCCCTCGAGCCTCCGTGCGCCGGTCATCCAATAGAGGACGTAACTGCCCCGTGCCAGTACGGGCTGTTCGTTCAGCCGTCGAATGCGAATCAGTGGGACGCTCACTGCGATGCGAGTCGTACCAACAGTGAGACGACTTCGGCGATTTCTTCGTGTGAAAGTGCTCCGTTTTTCGAGAATATCGACCTGCCTTTCCCATCCAGCACCACCACCGACGACCCCTTGCCACTCAACGCCCAGGGTTTTCGCTGAAGCGCACCTTGCCAATCCAGGTAGACGGGGATGCCGCTGGCCCGTTCGGCGTCTCGTACCGAGCTCAAAACGAAGTTTTTCACCGGGAACCAGTCGTACCCCTCTACATTCGCCACTGCGACGACCTTCACCACCTCAGTCAAGGTCCGCGGCTGCCGTTGGGTGGAAAGTGCGAATCTGAGCGGTTGGTTCTGGCTCGCACCATCTTTGTCTTCGTAAAACAGCACGACGGGCATCCCCCACAAAGTCGACAGCTTCACCGCCGCCCCAAGGCTCGTTTGCACCGTTGCATCCAGCGGTTGCGCAGCCACGGGGCCCGCGAGCCCAAGCACCAAAACGATCAAGGAAGTTTTGACGATAGACATTTGCGACGTTATACAAACCATAAACATGTCCTGCAACGCCCTGTTTAATTGCGAGGAGTCCGCCTGATGTCGCAGATAGCAGCCACCCCGACTGGAAACCCGCTGGTGCGCTTTCAGCTCGAACTCGAGCCTTTGCTCGAGCAATGGGCTTCCGCGCCCGACGAGAACCGGTTGGATCCTCTTTGGCAGCGCGCCCGCGAGCAGGTTCGAAGCTACACCTTGAGGCCGGCCAAGCGCGTGCGACCGACGTTGGCCGCCGTTGGGTGGATGCTCTCGCAGGGAAGCCGGAAGTGGGACGCGATTCCCACTGGGGTTGCGCAGTTTGGAGTCGGGCTCGAGTTGCTGCATACCTTCATGCTCGTTCACGACGATGTCGCGGATCGCGCGAAGGTGCGTCGAGGTGGGCCGTCGCTGCATCACCTGCTGGGTGAAGGGCGGCTCGGCGAAGATCTGGCGGTGGTCGCCGGAGACCACCTCTACGCACGCGCGATGGAAGCGATGATCAGCGCTTCGTCGGACCACGCCGTCGCAGCCAGTAAGTTCATGTTGAAAATCTGCCGCCACACTGCGGCGGGGCAACATCTGGATCTGTCGCTGTCGCGCGCTCCGCTTCAGGACGTCGGCCTCTTCCGCACGTTGAAGGTCGCGCACTTGAAGACGGCGCGGTACGGCTTCGTTGCGCCGCTGGTCTGCGGAGGCATGCTCGGGGGTGCATCGCCTCAGCTGGTTGACGGGCTGGGCCGGGTTGGCCGGCTCGCGGGGCTGGCCTACCAGCTGCGCGACGATCTGATCGGCCTCTACGGCGAAGACAAGGTGACCGGCAAAGACGGAGGAGCCGACTTCTTCGAAGGCAAGCGCACCTTCCCGGTCGTGGCTGCGTGGACGCGCGCCGATGCCAGTGGCCGCAGGACCTTGGAGGCGCTGTGGAACACCCGCACCACCCAACAACTGGCGACCGCGCGAATCGAAGTCGCGCGCTGGGGCGGGGTGGCGGCCTCGCAGCGGGTGGTTGATCGCCTCACGCGCAGCGCTCGGCGCACACTCTCGACTCTGGGGCAGGGACCCGCCGTCGCGTTCCTCGATGAAATGCTCACCGGGCTCGCGAAGAGAGTCGCTTGACCCCCCGCGCGATCGTCATCGGGGCGGGAGTCGGGGGGCTGACGGCGGCGATGAAGCTCGCGCACGCCGGGCTAGCAGTCGAACTCTACGAGAAGTCAACGGTTCCCGGTGGTCGGTGCGGTCAGGTGGAGGTCGGGCAGTTTCGCTTCGATCTGGGCCCGACGATCTTGTTGATGCCGTTCGTGCTGCAGAATGCCTTCGCCTCGGTCGGGCGAAGGCTCGAAGACTACCTTTCGATTCAGCGCTGCGATCCACACTACCGGGTTCACTTCCGCGACGGCTCGCGCGTCGTCCTGTGGTCAGACCGCGCCCGCATGAAGGCAGAGCTCGAGCAGATAGAGCCTGGCAGTCACGCGCGCTACGAGGCGTTCTTGAAGCGCGGCAAGATTCAGAATGACGCCGCCTTCGAGCACTTCATCACCCGGCACTTTTCTTCGGTGTTCGAGTTCGTCACCCCCAGGTCTGTGCCCCAGATGATGCGGGTAGGGGCGCTGAGCAAGCTGTGGTCGCACGTCTCGAAGTATTTCGCAGACGATCGGCTGCGGCAGGCGTTGAGTTTTCAAACGATGTACCTGGGCGTTTCACCGTACGACGCGCCGGCTGTGTTCGCGCTGCTCCCCTATACCGAAGCCGTTCACGGCGTCTGGTTTCCGAAAGGCGGCATGCACGCGGTGCCGGTCGCGCTCGCCGAAGTCTGCCGGGAAGAAGGCGTCAAGATGCACCTGGGCTGTGGGGTGAAGCGCGTGCTCGTTGAGCAGGGCAAGGCAGTCGGCGTCGAGCTCGAGGATGGCCAGCTGCGGCGGGCCGAGGTCGTAATCTGTAACGCCGACTATGCGTGGGCAGTGAAGAACCTATTGCCCGAGCAGCAGGCGACTGCGCGCACTGCGAAGCTGAAGACGGCGCGCTTCACCTCGTCGGGCCTGATGCTCTACCTGGGTCTTCGTCAGAAGGTCGAGTCGCTGTTGCACCACAACGTCTTCTTTGGCCGAGACTTCAAGGGCAGCTTCAACGACATCTTCCAGAAGGGCAGGGTGCCCGACGACATCAGCTTCTACGTCAACGCACCGACGCGAACCGAAAGTGGCTTTGCTCCGGCAGGCAAAGATGCGCTGCAGGTGTTGGTGCCGGTACCTCCGCTTGGAAGCGCGATCGACTGGAAGATCGAAGCCCCTAAGGTGCGCGCCAAGGTCCTTGCCCGCCTGAAGGACGAAGGGTACCCAGACCTGGGGTCGATGATCGAAGTCGAGCGGGTGCTGACGCCCGATGACTGGCAACACAGCCACAACCTCGAGCGTGGTTCGAACTTCGGGCTTGCACAGAACTTCATGCAGCTGGGTCCCTTTCGCCCGAAGGTGAACGACCCGGACTTGAAGAATCTCTTCTGGTGCGGCGCGTCGGTGCAGCCTGGCACCGGAGTTCCGACGGTGATGATCAGCGCGGGGTTCGCGGTTGACGCGGTGCTCGCGCAGCTGGGGTTGTCGGAGCCGCTCGCGCGTGCGCAAGAGCGTGTCGCGTGACACCCCTTTTGGTCGCGGGCTACCAGTCGGCGCGCGAGGTCACGAAGGCGCACGCGAAGAGCTTCTACTTTTCGTCGGTCGCGTTGTTCGGCGCACGGCGACGAGGCGCGTTTGCGATCTACGCCTTTTGTCGGCGGCTCGATGATCTCGTCGATCAATCCGATACTGATCCCCGTGCGCTGCCTGCGCTGCTGGAACAGGCGCGCGAGCAGCTCTACACGTTGTTCGTTCGCGGCACGGTGAAGGCGGTCAAACCCTGGCCCGAGGATGAGTTGGTCGCGTTCCTCGACGCCGCTGCGCGCTTCGGCCTCGTGCAGCAGCCGTTCCTCGATCTCGTCAGCGGCATGGAAATGGATCTCACCAAGCACCGCTATGCGAGCTGGGCCGAGCTTGACCTTTACTGCTACCGCGTCGCCGGCACGGTGGGGTTGATGATGGCTCCGGTTTTGGGCACCACCGACCCAGTCGCACTGGTGCATGCGGCAGATCTGGGTCGCGCGATGCAATTGACGAACATCCTTCGTGACGTGAAAGAAGACCTCGCGATGGGCCGCGTGTATCTGCCGCAGGACGAGCTTTCGACGCACGGGTTGTCGGAAGCGGATCTCAAGCTGGGAATCGTCGATGCGCGAGTGCGCGCGTTCCTCTCGATGCAGATTACCCGTGCCCGCGGGCTCTACGCGTCGGCGATCAAGGGCGTGCCGTACCTGCGCGGGTTCGGATCGCAGCGGGTCGTGCGGCTGATGTCGACCATTTATGGCGGGATTCTCGATGTGATCGAAGAGCGCGACTTCGACATCTTCTCGTCGCGCGTTCATTTGCCGATGAGGCGGAAATTGTGGCGGTTGGCTGCGGTGCTTGCCACTGCGAACCCACGGTGAACGAGCCCACCTACAGGATTCAGATCGCCGCTGAAATGTCCGGCGTGAAAGAAGGGCTGATTCGCGCGTGGGAACGCCGCCACGGAGTGCTGAAACCCGTGCGATCTCCAGGCGGCTACCGCACCTACACCCAGGCCGACATCGAAGTGCTCAAGCGGCTGAAGCGGCTGACTGAAGATGGGGTGGCGATCGCAGAAGCGGTGAAGCTGCTGCCGTTGATTCGCCGCGAAGCGAGGGCAGCCGAAGAAGCCTCGGTGCTTCTGACCGGAGTCTCGCGCGCCGAGCAGCTGAAGGCGTGGCGCGACGAGGTGCTGGAAGCGGGAAAGCGGCTGGACCAACAGCAGATAGAGCAGGTGCTGGACGCTGCGACCTTGTGGTTGCCACCACAGGATTTCTTCGAGGGGTTCGTGTCGCCGCTGCTGCGCGAAGTCGGAGACCGCTGGCATGCAGGCACGCTGTCGGTGGCCGAAGAGCACCTCATTTCTCAGCCGGTGCGACAACGGCTGATTTCTTTGCTGTCGAAGGCTCCCCGCCGCGCGCGACACCATGTGGTTTGTATGAGTTTCGAAAACGAAGAGCACGAGATCGGGCTACTGGGTGCTGCGCTGCGCTTTCGCCACCAGGGTTACCGCGTCACTTTTCTCGGCGCGCGAACGCCTCTTGAACAGTTGCTCAGGTTGCTGAAGGTGGTGACGCCCGATTTGATTGCGATCTCGATGGTCAATGACCTGGGGATCGAGGCCCAGCTGATCGCCCTCGGCGCGGAGCTGCCGCCGGGAATTCGGGTGTTGATTGGAGGCTTCGCC
>JANOHG010001084.1:0-6847 GCA_031406375.1 Archangiaceae bacterium
CGCGCCCTTCACGCCCGCAGCCCTCTCGCACGCCTGCGATCGCGCATGGGCCCTGTGGACAGACGCCCCGAAGTTGTTCGAGGTCCGCCGCCGCGGAATGGCACAGGACTTTTCGTGGAATGAGGCGGCAGCCCAGTACGAAGCAGTGTACGAGGGGAAACAGGGAGGTTGAGACCGCGATCCACCGTCGTTCCATTGGTCTTGGGCTAAACAGTCTCTACCAACGTGGCGCAGGAAACCGAGCTGGGCGGATATCAACTGGTGGGCAGGCTTGCCGTCGGCGGTATGGCCGAGGTCTATCAGGCCAGGGCAGGGCCATCGACGCAGAAAAGCCCGGGCGAGCCAGACGACGTCGTGCTGAAGCGGCTGCTGCCTGCGTACCGAAATGACGGCGCGTACGTGAAGGCGTTCGTCGATGAGGCGAAGCTCACCGTGCGTCTTCGCCACTCACACATCGTTCGAACCTACCGCTGCTTCAAAGCGGGAATCGACTACTTGATGGTGCAGGAACTCGTCGCGGGTCGCACGCTTGCGTTCATGCAGGAGGCGTTCGTCAAGGCCGGCGCTGCGATGCCGCTGGCTGCAAGTGCGTACATCACCGGCTGTCTGCTGAAGGCGCTCGACTACATCCATCGCGCGAAGGTCGGAGACAACGGCGCTCCCATCATTCATCGCGACGTCAACCCGGCAAACGTTCTCTTGAGCATCGACGGCGATGTGAAGCTGACTGACTTCGGAGTCGCCGAAGTGGAAGGCGTGACGCGGGGCACCGAAGGGGCGCTGCGGGGAACCATCGCGTACATGTCTCCTGAAGCAGTGCTTGGACAAGGAGTCGACCACCGCGCAGACCTCTTCGCGGCGGGAGTCATCCTTTGGGAGATGCTGACCAACCAACGCTTGTTCGCGGGCAACTCTGAGCTCGAGATGATGCAGAAGGTGCGCGATGCGCGGGTGCCCAGCGTTCTCAAGTTCAATTCGGAAGTGCCCGACTATGTGGCGGCGGTCGCCCGCAAGGCGCTGTTCGCGGATCGCATCGTTCGGTTCCAGTCGGCCGCAGAATTTCTAAAGGCGCTCGAAGTGGGGGCGCGACGCGCTGGCTGGCCGATGACCGTCGATGCACTCAAGCCGCTGCTGGGCGGCTGACGTGCCGCGGCAGGTGGTGTTCGCGTTGGTGTGGGTGTTGTTCGGCTGCCGAAGCGTTGAGCGACCACCCAACCACACCCTACCGCTGGCTCCTGCGCCGTACGCCTCGCAGTTACCCAATGCGGTGGGGGAAGCCCTGTTGACGATTGACAGGCTCGACGTCGCGTTCGCTTCAGCTGCGCGCGGGCAGCTGGATCTCAGCCTGGCGTGGCGCGGCGGTGGGAGACTGGTTCGGGTGCAATGGCAGCTGCTGCTCGATGGTCACCCGCTGGGCAGTGGCTTGTACGCGCTCGGCAACTTGCCTGAAGAGCAGACGCCTACGGTGGTGACGCTGAGCGCACCGCTGCTGACACCTCATTTGGCGCGTGATGAAGGGTGGCGAACCGTGACGCTCGAGCTCATCGGGGAATTGACGGTTCGACGCGGGCTGGAAGAACGGCTGCCGTTCGCGACCCGTAAGCAGGTGTTGGTTCGTGGGGCACCGAAGTTCTAGTCGGCACCGCTACGGCCGCGCAGGCGAAGGTCGGGGTGGCAACAGCTCGCCCACCGCTCCTTCCACTTTGTCAGCCGTTCCAGCTTTGCTCTTGATTACCCGCACCCGGTCGAGCCGCGGCCCTTCCTTCGAGTGAATGATGAACAGCCAGCCCGCGACGTTGAACCTCTCACCGATTTCCGGCAGCGCTCCAGCCAGGTGCGCCAGAAAACCACCCAGCGTCTCGTACGTTCCGTCGGGCAGCTTGAAGTCGAACGCGCGCGAGAATTCTTGGGGAGGCAGCATCGCATCGACCAGGTAACTGCCGTCGGGCTGCTTCTCGTAAGGCTTGCTCACTTCTTCGAACTCGTCGCCGATGTCCCCCACAATCTCGCGCAGAATGTCCTCGAGCGTTACGATGCCCATGAAGCCGCCGTACTCGTCGACGACGACGGCCATGTGAATCTTTTGCCCCTGCATCTCGCGCAGCAGGTCACCAATCGGCTTGACCCAGGGCACGAACACCGCAGGGCGAATCAGGTCATGGAGGACGATCAGCACCGGATTCTGCATCAGCGGGACGAGATCCCGGACATGTAGGATGCCGACGACTTTGTCGATTTCACCCTCGAACACCGGGATGCGCGAATGGTTCTTCTCGCTGATCATCCCCAAGATCTCGGTGGGTGGGGTCGACATATCCACCATCACCACGTCGATGCGCGGGACCATCACGTCGCGACACGTCTTGTGCGACATCTCGAAAATCGAACGAATCAACTGCGGAGCGCTCTTGTCGACCTGCTTTTGCGCCGCCTGAACAGCGAGGAGCTTTTCCAGCTCGTCCAGCGGCAGCGGAGGCGCCTGAAACGAAACCTTTCCTCCAAACGGTGCCAGCAGAACGTTCAACGGTACGACCATCAACTTCATCACCGGATTGAGCACCGTCACCAGCAGTGACACGAGGCCGGACAACGCCAGCGCCCAATTGTCGGGGTTCGCGGCGGCGCCACTGCGGAAGATGACGTCAGCGATGGTCGCGAGAATCGCCACCAGCAGTGCGCTGGCCAAAGGCGCGAGCAAGCTGATCCACGCGTGGTCGCCCAACCCAGCGAACGTCATCCCCAGCAGCCGGGGTGGCACGAGCGTGCCGATCGCCGCCGCGGTGAAGCCAGACAGCACCATGCCGAAGCGAAGGGCGGCGGCCGTCTGTTCGCGGTCGGTTTTCAGACGAATCAGCCGAAGGCCGAGCTTCGGATTCACCTCCTTGAGTGCTTTCGCGCGCAGGTCGGACACCCCGGTAAGGGCAGATTCGGCAGCTCCAAGGAGCCCGCGCAACACCAGCAGGCCAAGACAGATGGCCCACATCGCCCAAGTCGGCATTCTTCAAGTCTTACCACCCACAAATTTGTTATGCGCCGTGCATGCGCGCGCGAGTGTTCGTCACCCTGAAGGCCGGTGTCCTCGACCCGGCAGGAAAAGCCGTCGAGAAGAGTTTGCATGCCCTGGGTTTTCCCGAGGCTGCAGACGTTCGACTGGGCAAGTACGTCGAACTCGAGGTCGACGCGAAGGACGCGGCGACTGCCAAAGCACGCGTCGAGCTGATGTGTGAAAAACTGTTGGCCAACACGGTGGTTGAGAACTTCAAGGTCGAGGTCCTCTCGTGAAGTTCGGGGTCGTGCTCTTTCCTGGCAGCAACTGCGACGCCGACGCGGTGCACGTCGTCAAAGAGGTGCTCAAGCAGCCGACCGTCGAGCTCTGGCACAAAGACACCGACCTGCAGGGGTGCGAGACCATCATCATCCCCGGCGGGTTCTCTTACGGCGACTACCTGCGCTGCGGAGCGATTGCCCGCTTCTCGCCCATCATGGAAGAGGTCATTCGTCATGCGGCGTCAGGTGGAAAGGTGCTCGGCATCTGCAATGGGTTTCAGATTCTCACCGAAGCTGGCCTGCTGCCCGGAGTGTTGCTTCGCAACGCCTCACTCAAGTTCGTCTGCGAGGAAGTCGTGCTGCTGGTGGTGAACGCCGACACGCCCTTCACCGACGGGATGAAGAAGGGCGACTTGTTGAAGATGCCGATCGCCCACGCCGAAGGGAACTATTTCATCGAGGACGAAGGGTTGAATCGGCTCGAAGGAAACGGCCAGGTCGTCTTTCGGTACCGCAAGAATCCCAATGGCGCGCGCAACGACATCGCGGGCATCGTCAACGAACGGCGCAACGTGCTGGGAATGATGCCGCACCCCGAGCGCGCTTCTGAGTCGCTGCTCGGCAGCGACGACGGGCTCAAGCTGTTCATGTCGCTGCTCAACTGATGCACTGGGTTCGGCTGCTGCTGCTGTTTTCGACGCCGGCGTTCGGTTGGCCAGTCGACGTGGTGCACGAAGTCGAGGTCGGGAAAGAGAAGTTCGTTCGGCTCGCATCGCTCGAGTGGTTCGAGGTCGAAGATCCGAAGATGGTGACGGTCGAGTACCTCGAGTCGGCAGAACTCCTCTTCACCGGCCTTCAGCCGGGCCAAACGCTGGTGTTGATGTACGAGGGAAAGCGGTTCGCGGTGTGGCGGGTGAAGGCAGCAGGCAAGTCGAAACCTGAAGGCGGGGAACTGGCGACGGCGCTCAAGGCGTGCCCCAAGCTCGCCTACCATCCCCAGGCGTATGACAAGCTGGTGGGGGTGGTGGGTGACGAGAAGTGCAGGCAAGCGGTGCTCGCGGTGCTCTCGACCGATGCCTTCATCGGAAAAGAGCTCGACCTCACGTTTCCGATTGAAGTGCTGCAGTCTCAGCTGCGTGCAATCAACGCGGGGCTGGCGGCGCAGAAGCTGAAGATTTCAGCCCGGTATGAAGGGGCCAGCCTGGTCCTCATCGGAAAGACCGACGCGGTGGGCCATCGAAAGGCGCTCTGGGAAGTGTTCCGTCGTTCTGCCGGCAGGGTGGCGATGGATGACCAGATCGACCTGACGGGTACGGCCGACGCAGGAAAGGACTGAACTATCGGAAAAACTGCCCGAGGTCGTAGTTCGAGACCCCGTGGCTCAGGTCTTCCGGTGAGACGCTGTGGGTGTTCTTGATGGTGCGGTCGGCCCCAGCGAGCATCAGCGCCCACAGCGCGTCGCCATCGGCCTCTCCGCGGAACGTCGTCAGCCCCTTGAAGAGTGGCGTGTTTCCCAGCTGATCCTTCGCATCCACCGGCGCTCCCTTGTCGAGCAGCAACTGAACGACCTGGGGCAGCTGCGCCTGTGCGGCGAAGTGAAGCGCGGTCGAACCATCGCGGTCGATTCGCTTCGGATCCGCGCCATGATCGAGCAACAGCTTGACCAGATCCGCACGCTTCTCGAGCACCGCCTCCATCAACAGCGTTCGTCCCTGGGCATCGGCCAGATTGAGATCCACTTTCGAGTGCATCAGCTTCTCAATCGCTTGAGGGTCACCGCTCCAGAGTGCGTGGAGTGGATCCGCTTGTGGCTTTTTCTTCATGTGTTCCCCCCGCGTTAACTGCTCGCTTCAACCAAGTGGTACCACGAACGACGCGCTGTCTGTTGGTTCGGCCCTGCTGGGTACGGCCCGCACTTTGTCGGGACGAGCCGACAAGCCTCGAGCAGTACCGGTTTTGTTTGGGCGGCCCCATCCTTGAATAGGGTTTGAGTGGATTCCACTATGACCGTCAAGCGCTCAGACACCCGTCCCGTTGTCACCATTCCCCCTCCTCCCCCTGGTCCGGTTGTGGTTGCTAAGCCATTGCCAGCAGCGGTACCCAAGCCAACCCTGCTCGACACAGCCAAAGACAGATTCGAGCAGGTGAAGTCCGATGCGGGTCAGGTGAAGGACCTGTTGGTGAAGACCGCTGAGGTTTACGAGCGGATTCACAGCGAGCTCGGCAAGAGCCCCGTCAATCGCCAGAAGGTCCTCGACTTGATGGGGGCGCTGCCGCCGAAGGAATACCAGGCGGTGCTGGCCCGAATGACCGGTTCAGGAGACTTGAAGGCATTCACCAAGGGGCTGGGCGGTGAGGAACGCAGTCGGTTCGTCGAACAGTTGGTACTTAAAGGAGTCACGACGAAAGACGGCTTCAAACGGGTCGATGGCCCAGGAATGCCGCCGAACGAGCCGAACCTCTACCGCAACGACCCGAAGCTCCCCAAAGAGTTGCGCACCGTGGTGAAGCAGCAGAACGAGGCGATCGGAAAGAAGTATTTCAATGAGTACGCCAACTACGTCGGCCGCTACACCAAGCAGGTAGGCCGCGCCGAAACCGTCGCTGACGTGAGGAAGATGGGCCCGCCGGTGAAGCCCGCCGTGCTTCAGGACGACAGTCAGTTCGTCGGTCACCCTGAATACCCCGCGAGTTTCGACACCGGGCCGCTGTCGAACCGCAGCGATCTCGACGCCTACAAGGCGATGTCTTCGAAGATGCATAAGCTCACCGGCACCCGCGAGCCAGGCAGCTTCTTCCTTGAAGGCGCCGTCAAGGTTACCCGCGAGACGAAGAATGGAACCAAGGTGGGCGGGGAAGTGGGGGGCTCGATCAGCAGCAACGGCAGCACCCAAGGCGACTACGGCGCCGAGGTCGAAAAGGATGGTGTGATTGTCGGGGCCGGCAAGGGTGGAAAAGGCAAGGTCGGCGCCGATGTGAATGGCACCGGCTTCGAGGCAGACACCGATGGCAACATCGAAGTCACCGTGGGAGTGAACAAAAACGTCAAAGCCTACGCAGGGGGCAACAAGAAGGAAGCGACGTTCGCGGGAGGCGTGCAGATAGTCGGGAAAGTGGGAGGCGTCGAGGTCGAGGGGAAAGTTGGCATCGGATTTCAGGGCATTACCCCTGCACAGGTTGAGTGGAGCCTCAGTCAGCAGAACCCTGGTTTTTTCGCCGAGCCGCCCGAGCGCGAAGCAGGAATGTCGTGGAAGAACCTCCCGGCCGAACGCCGCGCGCTGTTCGAGAAACAGTATTGGACGGAAAAGGAGTGGGACGCCGGGCACTAGACCCAATCCGGTTCGGTCGACAATGCACGGCGCTGGCGCCCGAGGGTGCTGGTCGCGGGAACTTCTGCGCGATTTCTTGTGGCCGCGAAATTTTCTAGGGTTCGCTGTCTATGAAGAAGATAAAGGCGACACTGATTGGTGGCACGGGGTACGGCGGCTCCAGGCCGTAAATTACATATAGTTGACGACAGTACTTTTGCTGGTATAACAATTCATAACAGTGGCAGTGGGTCAGCTGAAAATCAGCTAAC
>JANOHG010001089.1:0-3142 GCA_031406375.1 Archangiaceae bacterium
GCCTGGTGCTCCAGACCCCATCATCCCCAGCGCACGCGTGGGACAATCGCTGTTTGCGTTTCAACCGTCAGTCCGCCTTGAAGCGCTTGATCAACTCGGCAAGCCGCCCTGCCAACTGGGTGAGTTCGGCCGCCGCTCCGGTCGCCTGCTTCGAGGCTTGAGTCGTCTGCCGGGTGACATCTTCGATTTCCGCCATCGAGGCGACCACCTGCTCGGTCGCCGTTCGCTGCTGCTGTGTCGCGAGGTTGATAACGCGCGCAGCATCAGAGGTCTCTTGCACGCCCGCGAGAATCCCCTCGACCGCCTGCGCAGCCACCGAGCCCAGCCGTTCGCCCTGCTCGGTCGCCTTCTGCGACGCCTCGGCGGCCCCACCGGCTGCAGCGGTTGCCTCGCGGATCTCGGTGATCAGGTTCTTGATCTCTTTGGTCGAGTCCATCACGTTCTCTGCGAGGCGGCGCATCTCGGCCGCGACGATCGAGAAGCCCTTGCCCGCTTCGCCAGCGCGCGATCCTTCGAGTGCTGCATTGAGCGCCAGCAGGTCAGAACGATCGGCGATTTCGTCGATCACTTCGACCACGGTTCCGATCCGTTCGACCCGTTTGGAAAGCTTGGCGATCGAGTCAGCCACGGCGGCGCTGTCGGCACGAATCTGCTGCATCGCTTGAATGAACTCGGCGATCGCGCCTCGACCGCTGCGCGCCGAACCGAGCGTCTCTTCTGCGACGCGTGCCACCGAGCCCGCGTTCTCGGCGATCTGCGCCGACGCGTGCTTGAGCTCTTCCATCGTCGCGGTCGTCTCGTGAATCGCAGCTGCTTGCTCGGTGCTCGACGATTCGTGCTGGGTTGATGCCGCCAGCACCTCGTTCGCCGATGACGACAGGCGCAGCGCCGCTTCGTTGATCTCGCGAACGAAGGTCCTCAGCGTGTCGATGACCTTGCCGAACCCGTCGAGCAACGGCCCTAACAGCGGGTCTTCCGTCGTCGCAGTCCACCGGGAAAGCTCGCCCTGGCGCACCAGCGCGATCAGCCCTTCGAGCGCATGATCGACGATCGACGCGGTGTGCTGTTTTCGCGCCTCAGCGTCGGCGAGCTGCTGGCCGAGGTTGCCAAGCGCCTCGTTCACCAACCCGGCGATCGCCTTGACGTCACCCGTCAGTCCTTTCGTGTCGACCCGCGCCCTAAGGTCGCCCTTCATCACCGCCTCGAGCGCGACCGTCACCGGCAGCAAGGTCTGGGTGGCTGCCTTCTTCTTGGGTGCCTTCGGCGTTTGCTTCTCGGTTTCCATGTTCGTTGCCCGCTCCTCGTGGGCGCATTGCAGAAATTCCGGTTAGGACCTCGCGAGCGTCATCGCGACCAGATCGACTAACAAGACCGCTTCTTGTCCATCCAGCCAAGCACCAATCGAGATCGACCCCCCATGTGCGACCGCCGGGAGCCGTCGCAACTGCTCAACCGGTACGCTGCGTACCCCGTGAAGGGTGTCGATCGCCAGACACCAATCACGGCCATCCTGCGCATCGATCATCAAACACTTCAGACCCAAGCGGGGCGGACCCAACGGTGCGCCGACGCTGCAGCTTGCTTCGTAAAAGTCGAGGCGAATCACTTGAGACAGATCGGCCGCGTAGCGAACGCCCCCCAACTCGAAGAGCACAAGCCGGATGTCGTCGTCGCCCTCTTCTTGCACTGGGTGGTTCACCGCGTCACGGCGCGCTGGCGAGCCGTCTGCAACACACGAGGAAGATCGAGCAGCATCACCGTGCCTTTGCCGGTTTCGTCACGCACGACTCCCTTCACGTGCTCGGTCGGAATCTCGCCTCCTACCGGAGCAGGTAGAATGTCGGACAGGAAGACCTTCCTAAGCCCTACCACCTGCTCGGCAACAAAGGCCGCGGCGACGCCGCCGTTGACGCCGATGAAACACAGAGTGCGCTGCGCCAGTCGCGCTTCGCCCTGAGCAAAGAAGCGGAGCAGGTCGACGACGGGCAACACCTCGCCGCGGTGTCCCGCGACCCCCATCACGAAGCTCGCGGTGCGAGGAAGAGGAGTGACAACTCCAAGCCGGGTGACTTCGCGCGCGTTGACCGAATCAACCCCCAGACTCAGCTGGCCAAGCTTGAAGATGAAGAACTCTTTTTCGGCGCGCTCGACGCGCGCCGAAGCGGTCTGGGGAGCAATTCCGAGTGCGCGCTGCAACGGTGTGGGATCCAAGACCTCACAATCTCAACCAGGAAAGCTGACGGTCAAGAAAAGCTGCTAGAAGATGTCCGTCCATGTCTGCCCGAGTTCTGGTGATTGACGACAGCGCGGTGATTGTCGACGTGCTTGTCAGCGCTCTGAATGCTGCCGGAATCGAGGCGGAAGCCGCGATCGATCTCGCGTCCCTCGACACGCGCTTGAAAAACGGTCGCCATGACCTGGTGCTCGTCGACGTCAACATGCCCGAGATGTACGGGGATGACGTGGTCGAGTTCCTGCGCGAGCAGCGACAGCTCAAGTGCAAGCTGTTGCTGTACTCGGATGTCCCGGAAAACGATCTCAAAGCGATGGCCACCCGCGTCGGCGCCGATGGCTACATCAGCAAAGGAAACGGCGTCGACACCACCGTCGCCGAAGTGAAGCGTCGTCTCGCCGAGAACCCGAAAGCCCGCGGCAAGCGCGTGCTGGTGGTGGACGACAGCGAAGCGACAGCGCGGCTGCTTCAGGCCGAGCTCACCGCCAAAGGCTTCGAGGTTTCGACTGCCGACAGCGCCGACATCGCCACCAAAATCATCTTGAAGAAAAAGACGCGGCCCGATCTGGTGCTGCTGGACGTGCGGATGCCGAACGTGAACGGCGAACAGTTCTGTCGGTTCATCAAGAGCAACTCGCTCTTCGCGGGAATCAGAGTGCTGCTGTGCTCAGCCGAAGACGAAGACGAGCTGAAGCGAATCGTCAGAGACGCAGGCGCCGATGGCTATGTCACCAAGGATTCGTTGATCGCGAAGTCGATTCTCGATGAACTCGAGAACCGGTGACCTGGCTTCGGTCATCCATTTCACAATTGCGAAAAGGCCCTAAGCCGAAGATTCTCTTGAGTTTCTGAGGCCTTAAGAGACATCGAGGGAGCACGCATGCGCCACCGCGTCCCATCGAGTCGTTT
>JANOHG010001171.1:0-3720 GCA_031406375.1 Archangiaceae bacterium
CGAGTTCCAGAACCTGAAGTTCCTCGCGACTGTCAACGCTCCAGGCACGGTCTTTACCGGTCAGGTCAAATTCACCGAGAACACCTGCACCGCGACGTTCGACACCTTCGGCTTGTGGCCACAAATTCATTGTGATCCGGACCTCAACGAGGCCAATGGTTACAACCTCGATTGTGATCCACTTCCGAAGCCAGATGCAGGTCACGTCTTGGGTTCGGGCATCAACCCGACGTTCGCTCCCGCGGGGGGCAAGCCGATCACCTGTGGCAAGGGGGGAAGCTGTGAGTTGCAGTTGACGATCGAAGAAATCAACAAGCTGTAGTCGACGTCAGACTCGTCAGCAGCACCGGCCCTCGCTTCCTTAGTTGGAAGCGGGGGCTTCGTCTTTGGGGCCTGCTTCAGCTAAGGCTTAGGTCAGAAGCGGAAAATGGATGCGCGCTACACACTGATTGATGGGCTCAAACGGCTGTTGGCCGATGAGCAGGGCACGCTCTTCAAGCAGTCGCCGCTCAAAGTCGCCCTTTGCTACCCAAGCCCGTACCACGTGGGGATGAGCTCACTGGGCTTCCAAACCATCTACCGACTCATTCACGAGCACACCGGGGCGTCGGCCGAACGGTCGTTTCTGCCCGACGACGTCGACGCGTGGAGAAAAGCCCGGCTACCTCCGTTGACGATTGAGACCCAGTCGCCAGTTTCGTCCTTCGATGTTCTCGCCTTCTCGGTGGCCTACGAGCTCGAGCTAACGGGCTTGTTCACCATGCTCGAGCTGTGTGGGTTGTCGGTGTTCCGGGAAGAGCGCGGCCTCGACGCCCCGTTGATAGTCGCCGGAGGGCCGATCACCTTCTCGAACCCCGAGCCACTCGAGCCGTTCATCGACGTGCTGGTGCAAGGCGAGGCCGAAGAGCTGATTCCGATTCTGCTCGCCGCCACGCTCGAAGGAGGCGGCCGAGAGGCCATTCGCGAGCGCCTGAAGAACGTGCCCGGCTTTCGCTGCCCTGGGCTCTCGCAGGAAGGCACCCGCTTCCTCGTCGCGAAGGCCACCGACGGGCTGCTGCCCGCGCGCAGTCAGGTCCTCACCGCCCACACTGAGTTGCGGTCGATGTTCCTCATCGAACCCGAGCGGGGCTGTAGCCGCGGCTGCCACTATTGTGTGATGCGGCGGACGACGAACGGGGGAATGCGCACCGTGCCGCCCGAGCGCGTGCTCGAGCTGATTCCAGCCCATGCGCGCCGGGTCGGGCTCGTCGGCGCCGCCGTCACCGATCACCCTCGCATCGCCGAGCTGATTGAGACGCTGGCCAGCTCGGGCCGAGAGGTCGGAATCTCATCGCTGCGCGCAGACCGGCTAACTCCGAGGCTCGTCGCTGCGCTGAAGGCGGGCGGCGCCAAAGTGCTCACCGTCGCGTCCGATGGAGCCTCGCAGCGCATGCGCGAGCTGGTCGACCGCAAACATTCCGAGGAACAGCTGCTCAACGCGGCCAGGCTGGCACGGCTCTACGAATTCGAGCGCCTAAAGGTCTACAACCTGGTTGGGCTGCCGCTCGAGACCGACGCTGACATTGATGAGCTGGTGCGGTTCACCACCGAGCTGTCGAAGATTCTCAAGGTCGTGCTCGGGGTGGCGCCCTTTGCGGCGAAGCGCAACACCCCCTTGGATGGCTCGCCCTTCGCGGGAATCCCCGAGATCGACGAGAAGCTCGAGCGGCTACGGAAAGGACTTCGGGGCAAGGCCTTGGTGCGGCCGACCAGCGCGCGCTGGGCCTGGGTCGAATACATGCTCGCGCAATGCGGCCCTGAAGGCGGGCTCGCGGCGTACGCCGCCCATCAAGCGGGCGGCAGCTTCGCGGCGTGGAAACGGGCGTTCGCCGCTCACGACTGTGTTCCGTTTCTGGCGCGTCGCACCGTTGATGGCCGACGCAAGGCGACCCAATGGCCTACCGTTGGCGCCACTCCCTTGGAAGGCAGCCGATGAAATCAGTCGAGACTGTGGTCGTTGGAGCAGGAATTTCGGGCCTCGCGACCGCGGCCGCGCTGGGCGCCGGAGCCGACGTGGTGGTGCTCGAGGCGGCGGCCGAGGTGGGCGGCTACTGCAAAACCGTCAAGAAAGACGGCTTCACCTGGGACTACTCGGGGCACTTCTTTCACTTCAAGAACCCGGACATCGAAACCTGGCTGCGAGAGCGGATGCCAGGGCAAGACGTGCGCACGGTGAACAAACGCTCGTTCGTCTCATATGCCGGTAGGCAGGTCGATTTTCCGTTTCAGAAGAACATTCACCAGCTGCCGCAGGCCGAGTTCATCGACTGCCTCTATGACTTGTACTTCGCCCGTGCCAGCGGCTTGGCGCCACCTGCGGAAGACAACTTCAAGCAGATGCTGTACGCGCGGTTTGGACGTTCAATCGCAGAAAAGTTTCTCATTCCGTACAACGAGAAGCTGTACGCGACCGATCTCGCCAAGCTCGACAAGGACGCGATGGGGCGGTTCTTCCCACACGCGGATTTGACCGAAATCATCCGCAACATGAAGCAGGCGGATAACGCGACCTACAACGCGCTGTTTACCTACCCCGAAGGCGGAGCCATCGAATACGTGCGCGCACTCGAATCGGGGGTGAGCCCCGGCGCAGTGCAGCTGTCCGAGCCACTGACAAAGCTCGACTTGAGCGCAAAGGTCGCCACCACACCCTGCGGCGAATACCGCTACCAGCGGCTCGTCTCGTCAGCGCCCTTCCCTCGGCTCTTACAGCTTGCCGGCGTGGCGCACGATCCGACGATTTTCACCTGGAACCAGGTGTTGGTCTTCAATCTGGGGTTCGACACCAAGGGCCCGCGTGACGTCCACTGGGTCTATTACCCTTCGCGCGAGCTGGCGTTCTACCGAGTGGGCTTTTACGACAACATTTTCGACGGTCCGCGAATGAGCCTCTACGTCGAGCTCGGCTTTCCCAGCGACGCAACGCCTGATGTCGCAGCCGCGCGACAGCGCGTTCTCTCGGGTTTGCGTACCGAAGGAGTGCTGACGACGCAGAAGCTCGTCGCCGAGCATTCAGTGCTGATGAACCCTGCCTATGTACACATCACGCGGGCGTCGCTGGCTGCGCACGGCAAGCTGGCCGCACTGCTGCGCGAAGCCAACGTCTTCAGCATCGGCCGCTACGGCGGGTGGACCTATTGCAGCATCGAGGACAACATCCTCGAGGCGCGAAGCCTGGTTCGCAGCTGGACAGGTAAACCCACCGCGCTCGGCTAAACTCTCAACGCCGCTTGGTGTTGGATCAATCGAGAATAACCGCGATCAGTCCCAACAGTGCGCGGGCGCCGACCTCGACCAGATCGGCGCCGGTGCTCGTTCCTCGGGTGGACCAGCGGTAGGCCAGCGGCGCGTTCATCTCCCGGTCGTGCTTCATCGCGCTCATCTGGTCCATCACCAGCCGGGCTGCGACCGTTGGATCCACGGTGGTCCGCTTGGCCTCCTTCTGCTGCAATTCCTTGAGCGTCTGGTTGATCGAATCCTCGCTCAAGATGCTGACGGGCGCTGAGCAATGCAGACACGTGACGGTCTGTGCGAGCACGAGTGTCCCTCCGCCAGAGCGCCCCCGACTTGGCGGTGCGTCGTGATCGCCAACGTGCTCAGGCTCGGCGCGAGGATCACCATGGGCCAAGGACTTACGTCGAGCGAGTTGATTGAGTTGCAGGCATTGCGCTGGTCGGCCGG
>JANOHG010001249.1:0-1446 GCA_031406375.1 Archangiaceae bacterium
CGCCATCTTGTTCGCCAGCGACAAGCCCATCGGAGACAACAGCAGCTCGCCAATCGTCACCACGCCGTAGACCCCGAACAACCACCACGCACCTGCCTTCGGGTTCGCGTCATTGGTGGCCATCACCGCCGCAAGCATCACCAGCGCCGAGCACCCGGTCACAAACAGGCCTAAGCCTATCTTCGCCGAGGTCGACGGTTCCTGTTTTCTGCGGCGAAGGAACGCGAACAGGCCGACCACCAGCGGCGTAAACAGAACGACGAAGCCGCCATTGATCGATTGAAACAACTCAGCGTTGACCAGCCGCACATGATCCGGAACGCGCTCGGCGCTCGCTCGTGCGTAGATTGCGTCGAACGTTCGTTGAGTCACCTGGGTCGGCTTCCCTTCTTTGACGTTCAGCTTCTTGTCCTTTTCGAGCTGGGCATGCGTTTCGTCCGACACGACCTCGAACATCCGCGGCTCAGGGCGTGGCGTGTCAGGGCCCGCGTTCCTGTAGTAGCTGGGAGGCGCGGTCTCGGCGAAGTCGGGTGCCAGTGCCACCAGCGGCTGCACCAACGCGTTCGGCGTTCGATCCGTGTTTTTCGACGCCCACTCGCTGAGCGCAGTCGCGTTCTGATGGAAGACAGCCCAAAAGGTGACCACCACCAGGTAAATGACCAGCAGCGCTGACGTGCGCGCGCGTTCCTGAGGGTCCTTCAACGTCCCGCGGATCCAGATGAAGAAATACACCACCGGGATACAGGCGAAGAGGAACGCTGTCGTGGCGGAACCCAAGCCTGCGATGCCCTTCCCTGTCGGCCCGAGCCCGCCCAGAATCCACCCCGCGACACCGAACACCGCGGCCGGGCCGAGACAGCGCACCCACAGCGGCGTCAGGCTCTCGCGATTCTTGATTTCCTTCGGGTTGACGTCGGCATGCGCGAAGTCCTTTTGAGTGGCGATGAAGATGATCAGGCCGATCACCATCCCGATTCCGGCAGAGGCGAAGGCCGCGTGCCAGCCCCACTTGTTACGGACGATTGCCGCGACGAAGTTACACGCGAAGGCGCCGAGGTTGATGCCCATGTAGAAGATGTTGTAGCCGGCGTCGCGCAGCGGGCTGTCTTTCGGATACAGATTGCCCACCAGCGTCGAAATGTTCGGCTTGAAGCACCCGTTGCCGAGCACCAAGCACAGCAGCGCGAGGTACAACATCGTCTCGCTCGGGAACGCGAGCAACACGTGCCCCACGGCCATGAACACGCCGCCGATGATCACCGTCTTGCGCATGCCGAGCAGGCGGTCGGCGATGATTCCTCCAATGAACGGAGTGAAATAGACGAGCGCCAGATAGCTGCCAACCACCCCGGCAGCCTTCTTTCCGTCCCAGCCCATGCCCCCTTTCTGCGAGTCGACCAGGTAGAGGTACAGGATCCCGATCATCAAGTAGAAGCTGAAGCGCTC
>JANOHG010001261.1:0-2489 GCA_031406375.1 Archangiaceae bacterium
AAGCGCTTATTGGTGTCGGCGGGGGAACCAAAGCCCGCGAACTGCCGCATCGTCCAGAAGCGGCCGCGGTACATCGTCGGTTGAACCCCGCGGGTGAACGGGAACTCACCCGGAAGTCCCAGGTCTGCGGGGTTGGCGCCACGGCGATCGGCGGCCGTCAGCACGTCGGGAATCGGAACGCCCGAATCCGTCTGGAAGACTGCCTTGCGCAGCGGTGACTTCGCGGTCATCGGCCCAAGCGTGGCCTTGCGCCAACGACGCACTTCCCCCATCAACGCCTTCACCGCGGCAGCGTCGAACAACTTCGCCGGCGGTTTTGCTTTTGGCGGCGAGCGTTTTGCGGCGCTCTTGGTGACCTTCTTCGAGACGTTCTTCGCAGAGCGAGCCATGCGGCCGAGATACCACCGGGCTGCTTCACGGGCCAGCCCGACACGTCGCCGTGGCCGACCGGTCACGCGGGCGGGGTTGCGAGCCGCCGCGCCGCCTCGTGCAGAAGAGCGTCGGTCTTGCAGAACGCAAACCTCGCCAGCGTCCGCGCCTCGGTCTTGTGCGGCTCACTGTAGAAAGCCGAGGGAGGAATCGCCGCCACCTTTCGTGTCGCGGTGAGCCAACGACAAAACGCGAAGTCATCCGCATGGGATCCGAACTGCGCATCGGTTCTCGCGATCACGAAGTAACTGCCTTCGGGCACCAGCGGCTTGAGCCCCGCGCGCTCCAACGCGTCGCACAGCAGATCTCGCTTGGCGCGGTACATCGCCTCGAAGCCGGTGAAGTACGAGTCGGGCAGCGCCAGCGCGGTGGCGATCGCGAGCTGCAACGGCTGTGCGGTGGCGAAGGTGACCCACTGATGGGCCTTCTGCACCGCCTTCACCAACGCCTTTGGGCCGATCGCCCAACCGATCTTCCAACCGGTGAATGAGAAGCTCTTACCCCCGCTGCTGATGGTGATCGTGCGATCGGCCAGGACGGGAATCGTCGCTGCCCGCACGTGGCGCGCCGGAGCGAAAACCAGGTGCTCATACACTTCGTCGGCGAGGACAATTGCCTCGTGCTTCTTAGCCAGCGCACCGATCAGCTCGAGTTCGGTCCGGGTAAACACTTTGCCCGTCGGGTTGTGCGGGGTGTTGAGGAACACCATTCGGGTGCGAGGCCCGAAGGCAGCGGCGAGTTCGGTCTCGTCGAACCACCACGTGAGGTGTTTCGCGTCCGGAGGAAACAAGCGCACGTACCGCGGCACTGCCAAAGCCATCTGAACGCTGGCGACATACGAGTCGTAGAAGGGCTCGAACAGCACTGCCTCGTCACCCGGATCCAGCAGGGCCATCGCGGTGTCGAAGATCGCTTCGGTCGCGCCACTGGTGACACACACCATCGTCTGCGCATCGACGTGCTGATCATAAAACCGCTGTGCATGCGCCGCGACGGCTTCGCGCAGCACGCTCGCCCCGTGGCCCAGCGCGTACTGGTTGAAGCCTCCGAAAATCGCTTCGCACGCGGCCCGCTTCACTTCCTCGGGGCCATCGAAGTCGGGAAACCCCTGACCGAGGTTCACCGCGCCGGCTTCATTTGCCAGGAGCGAAAACTCCGAGAAGACCGTCGTTCCGAACTGGGCAACCCGCTGGCTCTCGATTCGCGTCGTCTTCACACGCGCTCGATAATCCAGATCACCAACAGGAGCGCGGCCAGGATGCAGACCGCGACGATTATCTTCTGTTTGCCGTTGGCCTGACGCGCGGATCCGACCTCGCGCGCGGTCTGCTCGGCATTCAGCTGCTCTTCATTTGCCGCCCGCGCGGTTCGGGTGAGGTCGTCCCCTGCGACTTGCTCACCACCCACCAGCGAACGCGCGTGCAAAATGAACTTGTCAGCGCCAGTGTAGGGCCCAAGCGCCTTCCGCGCGCGCCCGATGCGCACGTCATTGGCGCCCACATCGAACGCAATGGTCTCTGAGGAAAGGCTGAGCCTGTCGCCTAGGCGATCTGCTTCCCCTGTTCGCACGCCCAAGGTCTTTTCCCAGATCAGACAGTCGGCGAACAGATACAGCTCTTGGCGCGTCACCCGCCCGAAAGCATCGACCCAGGTCACCAGATCCGCGCCCTTGTGACCGCGGTGCCAGATGGTGCGAGCGCCTTGGTCGTCGGGAGGCGACTCCACCGCTCTCACCCGGAACATCGTCTCGATCGCCGTCTGGAGCTCGGCTTCAGTGCGCGGAATCAACATGCGAAAGGCCGCGAGCTTAACCCCTTGGAACTGGCGGGTCGACCGTCGTTCGCAAATGTTGTGACCACATCGACGCAAGAGCTAAGCCGTCGGTGCCGTGAAATCAATTTTCCAAATCATCCTGTTTGCCGTCGGTCTGTGCTCGTGTCCCGCGGCGAAGCCCGTTCCCGTTCCGGAAGCGTCAGGTCGGTGCGAGGTTGATCTGGCTGCGCTGGGCCTGTTCTCGGCAGTGGGAAATGGCGCCAGGGCAAAGCAGATCCAGCAAACGT
>JANOHG010001272.1:0-4912 GCA_031406375.1 Archangiaceae bacterium
TTCCGCTCCAGATTTCTGTCGAGCTTGCGAGGGTACCGGTCACCGCCGAGGACGTGGTGTCCCTTAAGGTTGGGTTGGTGATCGACCTGAATCGGATGCCAGGCGAACCGATCGACTTGTCGGTCAATGGAAAGATTGTCGCGCGGGGCGAGCTGGTCGAGATCGAAGGCAATTTGGGTGTGCGGGTGCTCTCTCTTGCTGGTTGACGGTTTACGGTGAGCGTCGTGGCAACGGGCGTGAGGATTGACTACCTTCCGCGCCCCAATGCGCCGTGCCGCTGTCCTCGTAGCCCTCTTCGGTTGTCTCAGCGCCTTCTTTGCGGGCGCCGCTGAATCCCCCGTTGTAGCCCCGATTGCTCCCACCCCAACTGTCGCCCCCGTGCCAACGGCCGAACCGAAGGAAGAGTTCAAGCCGCCCGTTGCGGACATCGAAATTCCGAAGACCGCTTCACCTGAGCCGGTGCCGATCGAGGAACTGAATCTCGGGTGGACGTTGATTCGAACCGTCGTCGTGTTGGGCATCGTCATCCTGGCGATCTACATCACGCTCAACTTCGGGCTTCGTCGACTGATGGGGATCTCGGCGGTGCCGCGTCGCCAAGCGGTGGTGCAGGTCGTCGAACGGATTCCTCTGGACCAGAAGCGAGCGATGTTCGTGGTCAAGGCTGCTGGCGAGTACCTGTTGATTGGAGGAGGTGACGGCGCGTTGCAGCTAATCGCCAAGCTCGACCCGCAGGAAGTCGAGAAGCTGCAGCAGCAACGGGAACCGGCTGTTGCGCTCAGCCCTCTGCTTCAGAAGCTGCTCAAGCGTCGAGAAGTGCCAGCGCCACCCGCGCCCGGAGACCATTCATGAGGCGCTGGTCCCCGCGGTTGCGGCTGATGCTGTGGGTCCTTTCGATGGCGACGGCGCTGACGCCGGCGCTGGCTTGGGCGAAGGTGGTGCTGCCCAAGCCCGAGGAACTGCCGGCCAACCTGCTGACCAACGACTCGATTACGAGTCGCCCTTTGGTGCTGATGGCGGTTTTGGCGGCGCTCGGCCTGGCGCCCTTCGCGCTGATGATGGTGACGAGTTTCGTTAAGATTTCAGTTGTCTTGTCGATTGTCCGCACCGCGATGGGGACCCAACAGATTCCGCCTACCCAGGTCATCACTGGGCTGGCAATCATCCTCACGGTCTACATCATGGCGCCGGTGGGCCAGGAAATGTACCGGGTTGCGGATGCCGACTCGTTTCGAAACGAGCGAGGATTGCTTGACGCCAAGAACATCGATCAGCTGTTCGAAGCCGGCAAACGCGCCAAGGAACCGCTGCGCGCATTTCTGATGAAGAAGGTCACGACCAAAGACCGATCACTGTTTTACAGCCTCTCTCTGAAGATGCGAAAGCTGGAAGATCGTCAGGGAATCGACGACAAAGACTTTCTAGTCCTCGTGCCCGCGTTTGTCGTCTCTGAGCTCAAAGAAGCGTTTCAGATCGGTTTTCTGCTCTTCGTGCCGTTCATCGTGATCGACATCGTGGTCGCGAACATACTGCTCGCGCTGGGTATGTCTATGCTGTCGCCTACAACAATCTCGCTGCCGTTCAAGCTGCTGCTGTTCGTGATGATTGACGGTTGGTACCTGATTTCGAAGGGGCTCGTCGTCGGATACCTTTAAGGAGCGATGCCATGCAGCAAATCACCTACATCACCCAAGAGGCGCTGTTTCTGGTGTTGATCGCCTCTGGCCCGCCAGTCGTGATGAGTCTGGTGGTCGGCTTTGGAGTCTCGGTTTTCCAGGCGACGACGCAAATTCAAGAACAGACGCTGTCATTCGCTCCGAAGGTCGTGATCGTATTCGGCGTTCTGGGGCTGTCAGGCGCGTGGATCGGGGCGCAATTGGTGCGATTCGCTTTCCATATTTTTGATCGATTCCCGCAATTGATTAGCAGATGACACTCACAGACGTTCTTGTGCAGGTGCGTGCCGAGTTCGGCTTCCAGGCCGATTTCGCCCACATCCTGGCGGCAATGGCGCTGCTGTTGCTTCGAATCTTGCCGGTCATCATTCTCACTCCAATCATCGGAGGGCAGACTTCACCCAACGAAGTGAAGTTGGGTCTGGGGTTGATCATCGCGTTGGTGATTTTTCCATCGGTCGCCGATGGGGTTGGAGACATTCACATTGACCCGCTGTCGATGGTGACCCTGCTTCTGAAGGAGCTCTTCGTCGGCTTCTCGATTGCGTTCATCGTCGGTCGTGTCTTCGATGCGGCCGCAGCTGGCGGCCAGTTGATGGACAACATGTCGGGCACCAACTCAGCGCAGATCCATGTTCCGGCGATTGGCCAGTCAGTCTCGTTGTATTCGGCGCTGAAGCTTCAGATATTCATCACACTGTTCCTCACGCTCAACGGTCACCACTTGGTGATTATGGCGATCGGAGAGAGCTTTCAGACGATTCCAATTCACACTTTTCCGAAGTTCTCGCACGGCATGTGGCCATTCATCGATCTGATGATGCGCGTATTCGGGGATCTGCTTCGAGTGGCCTTGGCGATCTCTGCTCCTGTCTTGCTGGCGACTTTCCTTACTGACATCGCGCTTGGAATGATCAACCGCGTTGCGCCGAACGTGCAGGTCTTCTTCATCTCGATGCAGATCAAGCCCGCAGTGACTGTGTTGGTGTTGTTCACTTCAATGCACCTCATCCTCCTGCGAGGTCGTGACGAATTTTCTTTGATGTTTGCCACGCTTCGAAAAGCCATTTGGTTGCTCGGGTGACCTGTGGCCGATGAGGGCGGAGAAAAAACCGAAGAGCCGTCACAAAAGAAGATTGATGACGCGCGAAAGCAGGGCAACGTTCCCAAGAGTAAGGACCTCACTGGCGTCTTCGTCTTCCTCGTCGGGCTGGGTGTCGTGAAGGCAAGCTGGTCGGGCTTCGAGACGAAGATTCGAGAGCTGTTCTCCTTCACGATCGATCACATGGCGAACCCGGTCGATCTGGATCGCGCCATCTCAAACGCCATTCTGATGGGCCTGGTGGACGTGATGATTATCTCGGTGCCGATCGTCTTTTCCTGCGCGATGATCGGCGGTTTGGTGGAGTTTGTTCAGATCGGCGCCAACTTCACCATCGACCCGCTGGTTCCAAAACTCGACAAGCTGAACCCGATGTCTGGGTTCAAGAATCTGTTCTCGAAGAAGCAGCTGATCGAGATGGCGATGTCGATGGGGAAGATGGGAATCACCGGCTACGTGGTCTTCGGCGTGGTGCGCGACGGGATGGGCGTGGTGGTCGCGACGATTCGAAGCGACGTGAACGACACGATGCTGGTGATGGGTGAGCTCGTTTACCGAGTCGTGGTGCGCGTGGGGATGCTGCTGTTTGCGTTTTCGGTGCTCGACGTCTTTTTGAAGCGCAAGTCGTACATGAAAGACCTGATGATGACGAAGGAGGATCAGAAGAAGGAATACAAGGAAAGTGAAGGCGACCCGCACCACAAGCAGAAGCGCAAAGAGCTCGCGCACGAGTTGATGGAAGGCGCGCAGATGGATTCCGCCAAGGGCGCGGACGTCATCGTGACCAACCCGGATCACGTGGCCATCGCGATCAAATACGACAAGGACCGCGATGGTGCTCCGCGGGTGATCGCCAAAGGAATTGATGAGCGGGCCGAAGCGCTTCGCGCCATCGCTCGCGCGGCCGATGTTCCTCTACTTCGCAATGTTCCTCTGGCGCATGCGTTGCTGCGAATCGAAGTGAACCAGGAAGTGCCCGAAGAGCTCTATGACGCAGTCGCCGAGGTTCTGAACTTCGTGTATCAATTGAAGAATCCGCCCGCGGCTTCAGCCAAGGGGTGACGGGTGGTAACCTTAAGTGGTGCCTGCTGATGACACCGACGTTGCCATTGCTATCAAGTACGACCGCGAGAAGGACAACGCTCCGCGTGTCATCGCCAAGGGACTGCGGCTGAAGGCTGAAAAGCTGCGTGAAATCGCCAAGCAGTACAACATTCCGGTGATGCGCAACGTCGCGCTCGCCAATGCGCTCTACCGCGTGGACGTTGGCCAGGAAGTGCCAGAGGAACTCTACGACGCGGTAGCTGAGGTTCTGAACTTCGTGTTTGAGCTCAAGCAAGCGCACGAGGCAGGGCAGAAGAAGTAAGGTCAATTCTTCATGGCGAAGATCAATCAACAGGTTCCTCGCGGTCCAGCCTGGCCTTGGGGTGGGCCAAGTACTGTTCGCGAGAAACTCGTCAACCGTGCGCAACTCGAGAAGAAGAACGTTCGCAAGAAGGGCGACCCGAAGAATCCGGCGCTCGCGTCTGCGGCGCTGCTCGATTCGATCAGCCCTGCGCATTCGGCTGACGAGCTGCGGTTGCCGATGCCGCCGATGCCGGCGGGTCACGACGCTGACATCGAGTCGTACACCGACCGTTCGCGCCTGGCGACCGTCGCAGGGCGCGCTCAAGACGAGCAGCGTTCGATGCTCGAGTCGGGGCTTGAGGCCATTCGAGCAGCCCCGGATCGCGTCGAGCGACTCAAGTCGTTGCTCGCGCGAGAGAACCAGATGCTCCAGTTGGTGGGGAACCTGAGCTTCGACATGGCGGAAATCCAGCGACGGATGCGCGAAGAGCAGGGAGAGGAAGGCTACTGATGCCGGCAGCACCGAGTGAGGCTGTGCTGATCGCCCGGCTTCAAAAGTGGGCAGATGGGAAAGCGACGTTGAAAGACGTCCGCGGCTACACCGACGAAGAGCTGTATTCGATTGCGATCGCCCTCGACCAGCTAAACTTCCCCTGGAATCAGTGGGACGCACTGCTGATCGGTACCGACATTAGCAAAACTGCCGTCGACAGCGCCCGCCAAGGTCTCTACGGCAGCTGGTCGTTTCGTCAGGTGCCTGACCAAATTCAGCAAGCCTACTTTCAGG
>JANOHG010001078.1:0-5452 GCA_031406375.1 Archangiaceae bacterium
TCGCCTTCTGGTGCGGGTCTCCCTCGCTCTGTTTGTGCTCTTGCTTCACGTCCTGTTTCGTCATCATCAAATCGCGAACGTGTTTGCGGCGCGCGAGTGCGTAGTCGGCGAACCCCAATACCAGCAGAACGAAGAGCCCTCGCTGAATCGTAGGAACGAGCATCGACAGCAGCGCCTTGAAGGCCGACACCCCATCGACGGTCACGGTTCTCAGCGCCGTCGCCGCCCCGTCTTCGACCGCACTCCAGATCAACCACGTCACGACTGCCGCAACGACGAGCCCTTTTGCGACTTCCACAGCCTGGGTCAGGCTGAAGATGCGCTTGAAACCAGCCATCGGATCGATGCGGTCGAGCTTTGGCGCCAGCTGCTCGGGGTTGAACTGCACGCCTGCGGTCGCGAGCGAAACGAGCAGCGCACCGAAGAAGGCACCGGCGAGCGCGGGCGCGGTCGCGACGCAGAGAATCGTAAGCCCTTCGTAGATCGCGGCGGAAGCGGCCTGCGTGGGGTCGCCGAACAACCGGGTCGTCCACGCCTTGAGGTGGGCAGTGCTGCTCTGCGCGAAGGCAAGAAATCCAAACACGCCGCCGGCGGTGGCGGCTGCTGAGGACAGCAATCGGCTCTTCGGGAACTGCCCCTGCTTTCTCGCATCGCGAAGCTTCTTGGCGCTGGGCTGTTCGGTCTTCTCGCTCATCGCGCGAGCAGCATCACGGAACCCAATGCCGTCTCCGAGTCGATCACCAGTGTCATCAATCGTTCCATCACCACCCCCAGCACCATCCACGCGACCGCGCCGCCGGCGAGAATTCGCAACGGGGCGCCGGTATCCTGAAGGTTCATCGCCGGTGCGCCGCGCGAGATGAGCCCCAACAGGCAATCGACCGCCAATGACGCACCCGCAACAGGAGCACCAATGGCAAGGCCGGCCGAGAATGTCGTTCCAACGAGCGCCGCGATCTGCATCGCCGCAGACTCGGTCGCGACGTAGGCACCCAGTCCAACGATGGCGAAACTCTTGAAGATGGCGCTGAGCACGATTGGCATTGCAGCTCCCGCAGCGGCCATCGCGACCAGCAGTTGGTACAGCGCATCGCCGGTGGCCGATTCCTTGGTGTTTGACCACGGAAGAGCCGATTCTGCTGAGCTGCCGCGGAACAAGTCGATGAAGCGCCCGCCAATTCGCGCCGCATCGAATGGCAAGGCAGAGATCAACCCGAGCACGATGCCAAAAGTGATCTCTTTGGCAACCAGAAGCGCGAACGTCATCGCGTCCGTAACAACGAGCCCGTTGCCGACGCCCGCCGAAAAGTGAAGGAATGTGGCGAGTGCCAACACCAACGCAAGCTTGACCGTGGTGGGCGCCGCCGCACCCCCCAGCAATGGGCAAAGGAAGGCGATCGGCAACAGGCGCGCGCCACACAACGCGACCGCGACCACATGCTCAGCGATTGAGCCTGCGTGCCGGTAGAAGTCGAGGCCGTTCACGACACCACGCTCGGCAACGCCATCAACAACCCGGTGGTGAATCGCGTCAACTGTTCGGCGATCCACGGCCCTGCGATCACCAATCCGAGGACGGCGGCGCACAGCTTGGGGACGACCGAGAGCGTGCTCTCTTGAATTTGAGTGGTGGCCTGAAGAAGGCTCATGATGAACCCCACCACCAGGCTGGCGAGAATGGGCGGCAAGGATGCCAGCACCATCAGCAACAGCGCTTCACGACCCAAGTTCAACAGCATGTCCTGTGACATCAGCGGTACCCGAGGATCAACCCGCGAGACAGCAACGCCCAACCGTCCACCGCGACGAAGAGTAGAATTTTGAAGGGCAAGCTCACCTGGCTCGGCGAGAGAGTTTGCATCCCCAACGCGAGCAAGACGTTGGCGACGAGCATGTCGAGAACCAGGAACGGCAGGAAAATCAAGAAGCCGATGATGAAGGCCTCTTTGAGCTCGGTGAGCACGAAGGCGGGGATGATGACCGTCAGGTCCTCTTCCGAAACGAGCTTGCTGTCGGACTCTGGGCGCAGCTCGCGCGCCATGTCGGCGAAGCGTGAGCGTTCTTCAGCGCTCCCGTGTTTGATGAGGAACTCTCGCATCGGCTCTGTGACCCGGTTCGCGGTTGCGAGCAACTCTTGCGACGATGCGGTGTCGCTGTAGGCGGTCTTTCCGGTTTCGTACATCCGTTCGACCACCGGAGCCATGATGTGCGCGCTGAGCACCGCAGCGAGCCCTGTCAGCACCATGGTGGGGGGGGCCTGTTGGGTTCCAAGCGCTGAACGGGCGATCGACAGCACCACCACAATCTTCGAGAAGCTGGTGAGCATTAGAATCGCAAATGGGATCAGTGACATCAGTGCGAGCAGCCCCATCATCGGAAGCGGAGAGCTCGCGATCGACGTCGCATCGGTTGCTGCGATCGACTTCGAGAGCGCAACGGACGGTGCCATCAGCACCACCAACGACGCCGCTTTCATCGCTCACGCTCGGGTGAGAACTTCGGATGACTGTCGGTGGCGCGCCGCGCTTTCGTTGATGCCTTCGGCTGCGTCGTCGAACAAATCTCGGCATATCCGTCGCCATGAACGACGAGGAAAGCCCGGCCATCGACTTCAACCAGCGCGAGCCCGGTTCGCTGTGAAAGCCCAGCCTTCGAGACCACCGACAGTCGGGGTGCCATCTGGAATTTTCTCGCTGGCTTCGCAGCTCGAACCCACCACCATCCGATGCCTGCGAGCGCACCAACGGTGAGAACGGCGCGGGCAACTGCCGGAGCCGAAGCGCCGGTGAACGTCGCCATCGTCACCAGGGCAACGAGCGCGACAGCCGCTGCAATCACCTTGCCGCGGGGGCTGATCAGCTGCTGAATCGTCAGAGCACTCATTTCAGAAGCCCGATGATCCGAGCGCCGATCTCGCCTTCGATGTCGACCAACTCGGCGCGTGCCACTGCGCGGTCGCCCACGCGAAGGGTGACCGGCTCGGTGACCCCGATTCTCAGCGACAGCACGGCGCCCGGGCGCAGCGTCGCCAGCTCAGCCACGCTGATGCGAACGCGGGTGAGCTCGATTTCTACCTCGACGGGAAGTGTAGGGAGATTGGCGTCGTCTTTGGGTCTCATCGTTGGCACCTGGGGAAGTGAGGTCGCGCGGGTTTCCACGCGGGAGAAAGTGAATCCATCGGGGGAAAAGTGACCGTGCAGCTCGAAGGTCGAAGTAACCAGACGGGCTGGGCCCACGAGTTGCCCTGTTGCTGCCGCGGGCGTGTTGAACATCACGACGTCGCCCAGCTGAAGCCCCGCCATGTCGCGGGCGTCGAGCACGCAGCGGCCGAAACAGGTTCGCATCGTCACCTTCGCGGCGGCGACTTCTTCGGCAATCTCGCTAGGAAGCTGCTCTTCGATTGAAGCGATTGCGGTGTCGCATGCAGGTGCCGGCAGCAGCAGCCGTGCGGCGCCTGCGGTGTCTCCGACTTTCACCACCAACTCGACCGCGAGGTGGCGCACCCGACAGTCGACGCGCTCGAGAATCTCGCCCCGCTCGATGTAGACGGCGAGCAACCTGGGGCCGAAGTGCGTCTGCAGCAGCCCAACCTTTCGAATGCAGGCGAGAGCCAGAAGACATAGCCAGCCAAACGCAGCTTCTTCGACCTGGGTGAGGCGCGTTGGCGCCGACATTCGCGCGGGACTCCCCGCAACCAACGCAAGCACGGTGTTGAGCGTCAGCAGGTCGAGCTCGAGCACAGCGAGCTGCCCAACGGCACCCAGTTCGATGAGGGCGAACGCCGAGAAGCGCGACAGGCCGCCGAACGGGTTGATGGCAGCGTCCGTCACCGTTCCTTCCAAGCGAACCTCGGCGCCGAGCGATTGGCTCAGCTGAACAGCGATCTTCCCAAGCGCGTCATTTCCGGCGTCAGCCACCGAGGGTCGGCGAGCCAGGTTCAAATGCGCGCGCGTAAGGCGTCGCGCGCCGGTGCGTTTGAGCAGCGAAATTCGACGCGTCGACGTCGATTTGTTGCTGGAGTTAACCTGGGTGGTGACTGTCTCAGCGTCGAACATGAAGGCGTATGTTTCACGCGCCCTGCCGTGTTCAAGCGATTGAAATCACACAACAAACGGGCATTTCCGTCGTCCGCGCGACGGGACTAACGGGTGGCTTCACGGATCAACCGTTCAGCGAGCTCGGCCATTGCTGGCGCCACGACAAGGTCGGTCGAGTGTTTAAGACTGGGAAACAGCGTCTGCTGCCACGGAGCGAGCCGACGAAACAGGACTCTGCGCATCATCGGGCTCGCCGCATCGACGAGCTTCTTCAGGCGTTCGGCTGCGTGGGGGTGATGTCCGAACGCGACTGCCATTCGCCCTTGCCGAGTCGCTGAGTCCCACGTGCGCGCGTCCTGTGCGAAGGCGGTTGCACGCTTGAGGGTCGCGCCCGTTAAGCCCGACAAGAGCTCGTCGGTGTTGCCGCGATCGACCCCGCTGACGAACAGCGCGAGGCGCTCTGCGAAGCCCCGCGTCGCGGCCGGAAGCCGGCGCGAATTGACAGCGCGGATGACGAAGGTCGGCTCGGGCAGGGTCGGTTCGTTGTCTCGTCCCATCACGCCCTCAGGCGACCCGTCGCTGCACGTTGGGATTCACGACCGGCCGCTGCTGTGGAGTCGGCGCCCTTTTCGCGCTGGCGGCAGGCACCCCAGTCGCCACCGAAGCGGTTAAGCCCACGGAAGGCAGTGGCTTGCGCCGCTTCACCGCGAGCGCGATGACGGCTGCCGCGAGTGTGCTGAGCGAGAGGCCCATCGCGACGACCACGATTCGAAGCCGATCACCTGCCGGCGCAGGGAGGGCAGGAACCGCAACCTGGCTGGTGACCGGGTCGATCAGCACGACGACATCTTCTGCTCTAAGGCCATCAACCGAACCTGCAATTAAGGTGCGGATCGCCAACTGCTGCTGTTGAAGCCGTTCGAATGCAGAGGGATGAGCGCGTATCAACGCTGAGGCTTTCGAAGTGGGCAGGGGCTGACCTGGGCGGCTGGGCGCGGGAACAACCAGCTCGACTGCGGCCGACGAGATCCCGTCCATTCCTTCGATCATCTGCTCGATGTCGCCCTCGAGTGCCTCCATCTGGCGAAGCCGTTCGGCACCAGGAGTCTCAATTAACGCGGTCTGCGAAGTGACCTCCCGCGTGGTGGTTCGCGGTGGTCGAGGAAGTTTGAGCTCGGTGAGAACCCGTAGCGCGTCGGTGGCGTGCTCGTCGTCGAGCTCGATCGCCCAGGTGGGTTTCTTGCCCTTCTCGCCTACTTTTCTGGCATCGAAGCCGCGGCTGACCAGCGCCGCGATGGCTTCGTTGGCATCTCGCTCGTCGAGCCCATGCTGAACGCGGGATCGGCATGCGCCGGTGGATAGAACGATGAGGAAGATCGCGAAGCGGTTCATGGGGGCCATTGGGTCAAACCTGG
>JANOHG010001352.1:0-4135 GCA_031406375.1 Archangiaceae bacterium
CCACGCCACCGGTTTCGAGATCTGGTTCAAGGGAGGCACGTCGCTCTCGAAAGGGTTCGGTCTCATCGAGCGGTTCTCCGAGGATTTGGACCTGAAGATCGAGCCCGGCAATGTGACCTCGCTTGCTGCCGTGACGGATTGGAAGCGTGAGAGCACCACCGCCATCGCCGCGCGAAAGGCGTATTTCGAATCGCTCGTACAGGCGGTCGCTATACCTGGAGCCGTGGCCACCCTGGACCCGGAGCTCGTCGACAAACACTGGCGGGGCGCGAACATCAAAGTCAGCTATCCCGGGAAACACCTCACCGACCTCGACCAGATGCTCAAGCCGTTCGTGTTGCTAGAGGTCGGGAGCGCCCGCGTGACGCCGTCGGTGCCGTGCGACATGTCTTCGTTCGTGCATGATGAGCTCGCTGCCCAGGATCAACTGAGCGCGTTCGACGATAATCGACCGAGGCAGGTGCGCTGCGTCCACCCCTTGGTGACGCTCCTCGAGAAACTCGACGCGCTCGGCCGACGGGCCTCAAAGGAAGGCTCAGATCCCGCGTCGTTCGTCAGGCACTACGAAGATGCGGCGCGAATCATCGACCGAGAAGCGAGCCTGCCGCCGCTGACCGAATACACTGGGCCGGGTGAGCTTGCGGAGGACCTGTTGAGGGAGAAGCAGATGCTCCCGCTTCCAGGTGTCGATCACCCTGCCTTTGCCCTTCCGCCAGGCGCCCGAACCGACGCAATCCGGTCGGCGTTCGACGCGATTGGCCCCATGTTCTGGGGAACACGGCGAACTCTCGAGAACTGCACCCAGGGAATCCGAGGCTGGCTGTGGCGAGTCGGCGTCGAAGCGGCCAAATAGGAATCCCGAGTCGCCAGACCGACAGCCAGCCGATCCACGCAGCCATCCGGCCTTCATCTGCTCGCGTTTCGCGTTGGCCACGGTCTCGAGAGTTGATGCAGGCGATCACGATCGCATCGCTCAAGCCGCTCTACGACCCAGAGAACAGAAAGATTAACAGCTGAAACCCAGGTGGCGGGGTCCTTTTCCAGCTGAGAAAAAGCCCCAGAAAAGAAAATGGGCGGTCGGGAAATCCCAACCGCCCCAAACACCTCTGCCTTTCTGCACCAACTCGTACGTCATGTGCGGGCCGACGTCAATGAGCGGAATCTACGGTGTGTCGATGCTCAGCAGAAACTCCCGGCGCACCAGGGACCTCTTGAGAATCTTCATCAGTCGAGACCCCCGCGCCAATCCTCGAGCAACCTTGCCCGCGTGCGGCGTTCCTAAAACGACGAAGGCGAACCCGCTGACCCAGGGCCCCGTGGTTGCGTGTAGAACGCGTGGGTGTCGAGCAACCAAAGCGTGGCTGGCTCTGCGTTGACCGCGCGGGCCGTGTTGCTCGGCGCGCTGGTGGGAATCGGACTGGGAATCGCGAACCTCGTCTTTGGCCTCAAGGCGGGCCTCTCGGTCGGCGTTGCGTTGACTGCGGTGACGGTGGCGGGCGCGCTGCGACGGTTAGCGCCCACTGCGTTCACCCTCGCTGAAGGCACCACGACCCAGTCCGTCGCTTCGGCCGCTGGCTATTCGACAGGCAGCACCCTCGCGTCCAGCGCGGCTGCGTGGGTGTTGCTCAATGGCCACCCGCCTCCCGCGATCGTCATCGCCACTTGGACCCTTCTCGTTTCATTGTTGGGTTGCTTGCTCGCGTGGCCAATGCGTGGAGTCTTTCTCGAGCGCGAGAAGCTCCCGTTTCCATCAGGCACCGCCGCCGCCATCGCGCTTCGTTCGCTGTGGGAAAAGGGTGAAAGCGCGGTCGCGCAGACGCGCGCGCTGCTCGGCTCGATTGGCGTCTCAGTCGCGCTGACTTTGAGCCGCGATCTCCTGCACTGGTTGCCCGCGACTCTTGGCCCATCAGGTGCTGCAGCGCGGTGGGGCTTTGGCGTTGATTGCAGTCTGCTCGCCCTCGGCGCTGGCGCGTTGCTCGGTCTTCGCTTGGGCCTTTCGTTGTTGTTGGGCTCGGTGCTCACGTTTGCGATCGCTGGCCCGTTGTGGGCGAGCGCGGGGTTGTTGGGAAGCAATGACTTTCCTGGGGCCGCTGGCTTCGCGATGTGGCCGGGCACCGCGCTGTTCGCTGGCGCCGCGCTCACCCACTTCGTGATTCAGATGCTTCGGTTGGCGCGCCGGGTGAGAGTTGCGCCATCGACCCTCGCGACGCCGATCTCCAGACGCGCGAGCCTTGCCGCCGTCGGCACGACTGCCGTCGGCCTTGCTTTGATTGGACACTACTCACTTGGAATCCCATCGCTCGCGATTGCCGTCTCTCTTTGTCTGGCATTTCCGCTGTGTCTGATTTCCTGCAGAGTCACGGGTGAAACTGACGTCACCCCTGGCGGGCCAATGGGCCAACTCACTCAACTCGGAGTCGGCATCTTGACGCCCGGCAATCCAGCCGCGAACGTGATGGCGGGCGGACTCACGGCGGGGGCGGCGGCCTCGGCCGCAGACTTGATGACGGATCTAAAGACCGGAGCGCTGCTTCAGGTCGATCCTCGCCAGCAGTTCTTCGCTCAGCTCATCGGTTGTCTGGTGGGAAGTGTGTTCGTCGCCCCTCTCTTCGTGGTGCTGGTTCCTTCGATTGCCGCGCTTGGATCCAACGGCTTCGCAGCGCCGGCGGCGCAGGTCTTTGCGTCGACCGCACGGCTGTTGGTCGAAGGAACCAGCGTGCTTCCGGCAGGCGCAGGTGTTGCGTCGTGTATCGCTGCTGGAGTTGGTGTCGCCCTCGCTGCGATCGAGGCGTTGATCCCGCCTCGCTCACTTGAAGCGAGGGCAACGCGAGGAGCCCGCGACGTGTTGCCCTCACCCGTCGCGCTGGGCCTGGCGATGTTGCTGCCCCCTTCACTTTCGATGGCCTTTGCGCTTGGGGCGATCGGCGCATACGCCTGGGGCGCCACCCGGTCAGCGGCCTTCGAAACCCTGGGTCCCCCCATCGCGGGAGGGCTGATCGCAGGTGAGTCATTGGCGGGTGCCGGAATCGCCGTTCACACCTCGCTCAGCTGACGTGCGCTGCCCGAATTGTCATCGACGGCTCGCGGCATTTGGCGGTTGTTCGCAGCACTTCGTCGTCGCCGCAGACAGCGCGAGCAGCTTGCCAACGTCCTTGCCTGGGCAGCTCGTCGCGCAACACCTGCTGGGCAAAGGCGGCGCCGGCCAGGTCTTTGCCGTGCGCGACGCCCACGGAGAACTGTTTGCTCTGAAGTTGGGTGAAGCTTCGATGGCCGCTCGGTTCAGTCGCGAAGCCGATGCGTTGCGAAGTCTGGGGCCTCCTCACACGCCGCAGTTGTTCGGGTGTGGCCTTCACCTGGGTCAGCCATGGCTGCTGATGGAGAAGCTCGAGGGCATCTGTTTGGCAACCCGGATGACCGAGGAAGTCGCACCCGATGAATGTCTGTCGCTTGCTCGACGAATCGCCCAGTCGCTTGCGGTCGTGCACGCGCGCGGCTGGTGCCACCGCGACCTCAAACCCGAAAACCTGTGGCTGCGCGTGTCGGGCGAGATTGCGGTGATCGACTTCGGGTTGACCCGGCAAGTCGGTGAAACCCCGGGAAGACCTCTTGAGGTGACGCTCACGCTCCAGTCCGCGCGAATGGGAACAGCGCACTACATGGCTCCCGAGCAGTGCGTCGATGCGGCGAGCGCGGGGCGTGCGGCCGACGTCTACTCGCTGGGCGTCGTGCTTTTCGAGTTGGTGACCGGACGCCCTCCATTTGTCGGTGATGCGAACGCGCTGCGCGAGGCCCACGTTCATCGCAAACCCCCAGCGTTGGCCTCGCTGGGCATCGCTTGGCCTTCTCTCGAGCAGATCCTCGCCCGTTCACTGGCGAAGGAACCTGCGCAGCGGTATGCCGCCATCGACCAGATGCTCGCTGCGCTCGACGCGGTGCGCTTGGACGAGGTCGAACGTCAGCGGGTCTTGGCGCCTGTTCTGGGCAGCGTTCATTCACGGCAAGTGGCGCTGCTGGGCGTTGCTTCCCACGCGAACCTCGACGAGCTGCTTCGTCCGGTGCGTCGCGAAGGAGGCCTGCTCGTCTCGACCTGGCAGGGCCGATATATTTTTGCGTTTCCCGAGCCGCCGACGGCGCA
>JANOHG010000003.1:0-1930 GCA_031406375.1 Archangiaceae bacterium
CTACATCACCTTCAATCGTGAGCTCGCACCGCTGTTCCGCGATGTGTGGACAGAGAACAAAGGCAACCTCGTTTCATCGATCGCCAAGCTTTCCGATGGCACGGCGATGGTTGTTCCCCCGGTCATCCTTCGAGCAGATCGCTACATCCTCGGGTTCAACTACCCGCCGCCTGCTCAGATTCCGGTCGATGGCTCAGGCAATCCGTTGACGATGGAAGCGGTCGAGTCGAGCCCAGGGTGGGGTACCCGGTTCTATACCCAGGTGCTCGGGATGATGAACTTCACCGCCAACCTCAACCAGGAATTCGCCAGCTTCAACCAGGTCTACAAGTTGGGTTCGGGCGAGGCGCTGCAGCCGGCGGACAACTACGAAGCGGTGAAGTTTCCGGATCCAGCCAATATCGCGGTGTCGACTGAGCTCGCGAAGCAGCTTCCGGATTTGGTCGGAGGGTATGTGTATGCGGGCCTCAAGCAGACCAGCGGCGCCATCTACGTCGGCACGCCTGCGGCGGTGATGCTGGTTGAGCGTGCCAACATCCAGGCGGCGAAGTACGTCGCGGCCAAGACGACGGCGACGCCGGTCGATGGGTTGTCGGCCGCTGAGTGGGAAGGAAAGCTGCGGGAAACCGTGCGCAGCCTCGAGATTATGCGCAGCCTCTACGACATCTTCGGCAGCACGGGCGGCTAACCAAGACATGTGAGTTTTTGAAGACCGACGCCCGGATGCCTCAGCGGTATCCGGGCGTTGTGTTGATGGGAGCCTGATGACGAATCCCTGCGCACGGTGCCCTCGCGTTTTTGGCACCAGCTGTTGCGAAGTGAAAGGTGATGAGCAGCTTGCGACGCTGACCTGGGCCGACGTCGATCGGTTGCGCGCTGCGACCGGCCGAAGCGCGGTGAGCTTCAGCGAATGGGAATGGTTGGACGAAGCCCAGACGCTGCGGTGGTCGCAGCTGCATCCGCGGTGGGCAAGCTACTTCGGCCCTTCGACTCGCCGGCTGACCTTGAAGCGGGAAGCGGGTGCGTGCGTTTTTCACAAAGCGCAAGGGTGCAGCTTGACCACCGAGCAGCGGCCGACCGCGTGCCGGCTTTACCCCTTCGAGGTGCGCGCCCGCGGTGAGTGGGGGCTGCAGGTGGATCGCTTCGGTTCAATAGACGACGCAGTGAGCTCTGGTGAGCATGCGTGCCTCGCGGTCGAGGAATCCGACTCGTTCGAAGCGCTCGCGACGGCGTTCGGCACCGACCGAGCGGCGCTCGAAGCGCTGGACGCGCGGCTGTACCAAGAGGCGCGAGAGCATGGAGAACGCGAACGGAGTGGGAAGTAGAATGTCGAAGCCCCCTTCACAGAGAAGATCGGCGGTGATTTAGATGCACGGGTGTTTGCGCCGTATCAACTCGAGCTCTTCAATTCGCGCAAGGCAGAGACCGCGGTCTCGCCCAAAGCGCGCAGTTCGCTGCCTGTTCCTCCAAAGGAGGAAGTGCTGCCGCGCTCGGATGCGCTTGCGCGACGCATCGCGGCAGACCTCGGAGCGCGCGTTCGGCTGGTGGTGAACGACAATCGGTCGACGATGGTCAGCTACCAGCGCGAAGCGGGTGAGCTGACATTGCGGTTGCACCACATGTTCCTCGACGCGCCCGAAGACGTCGTTCGAGCGCTGGCTGACTACGCAGGCCGTGGGCGTCGGCGGGCGGGCGAGTTGATAGACGCCTACGTTCACCACAGCGAAGAGCGGATTCGTGCGGCCACCGGCCGGCCCGAAGGGCTCAAGTCGGCTGGCAAGTGCTTCGACCTGCAGGACATCTTCACCCGCCTGAACCAGACCCATTTCCAAGAGGGCATTCGGGCCCGCATCGGGTGGGGTCGTGGCGTCCATCGGCGCAGGCGGAAGTCGATTCGCTTGGGGGTCTACGACCATCAAGCACGTGAGAT
>JANOHG010000018.1:0-1935 GCA_031406375.1 Archangiaceae bacterium
GCGAAATCTCGGCCAGCGCCGAAGAGTCGATCATCACCCCCGTCCTTTCCATGCGTTCGAGCACCCGCATCAGAGGCAGCTCGAGATCCCGGGCGAACGCAGCCAGACCCACGCCTTCGGCCTCCATCCACACTTCTTTGCGCAGGCGCAAAATGGCGTCGGCCGCCGCGCCGTGAACGAACTGCGGCGCGCCGTCCACCGGCAGCTCGACGCGCAGTCGTTCGCGCGCGAGGTCCAGCAGCGCGTGCTCCTTGCGAGACGGGTTGAGCAAATACGAGATGAGCTCGACGTCGTCGACCGCGCCAAGCCCGATGCCGACCGAGTGCATCAGGTGCAGCAGCTCTTTGCCGTCGTGCGCGACACAGGTCATCGCTGGGCGCGCGAGCACGGGCTCGAGGTGGCGCTTCAGCAATTCGGGGCCAAGCGCACCCACCTCGAGGTACCAACAGGCGTCGGCGGTCTTCACACCCAGGCCCAGCAGGGTGGCCGAGTGAGCCGCGCCCACGAAGAACGGAGAAAGACCGACGACGTCGACGTTCCCCAAGCCCTGTGCGACCTCGGCCAGCTGCAAGGCGGTGGTCACCACCGTCACTTCGTGCACCAGTGGAGTTGCGGGCGCCGCCGGCATCTCGGCGATCAGCCGATAGAACTCGAGCTGCGTGAACAGCGCGCGCGCTTCGGCTTGAAGAACTTCGCCCCGCTTGAGTGACTCGAGAGGCACCGGCAGATCAAGATCGGCGCGAAAGCACACCAGGTCGTAAGCCATTCGCAGTTGGTCCGCGTTGGCGATCAGCGCCTCGCGGATCTTCGGTCGAACCACTTCGGCCAGTCGGGTGAGCAAGATCTCGACAGTACCGAACTGGTTGATCAGCTCGACCGCGGTTTTAGGCCCGATTCCCGGCACCTTCGGAATGTTGTCGATCGCATCGCCCACCAGGGCCAGGTAGTCGCGCATTTGCGAAGGCTTCACCCCATACCGTTCGAGCGCATAAGCCTCGTCGAGCACGCGGTCTTTCATTGGGTCGAACAGCTCGACATCCTCAGCCGCGAGCTGCAGAAAGTCTTTGTCCGAGGTGATCACCAAGAATCGATAGCCTTCGGCGCGCCCCCGCTTCACCAGGGTGGCGATAACGTCGTCGGCTTCCCACCCATCGAACTCGATGATCGGCAAGGCAAGCACCTGGGCCACTTTGCGAATCAAATCGACCTGACTGAACAGATCTGCCGGCGGCTCGGCGCGGGTGGCTTTGTAGTTCGGGTCGATCGCCAGTCGCCCCTTGCGGCTGTTCTTGTCGAAGCACAACGCCACGTATCCGGGCTGACGCTCGCGCAGCAGCTTGAGCAGCATCCGGGTGAAGCCCAGCACCGCGTGGGTACCGACTCCACGCGACGTGGTGAGCCCAGGCAGCGCGTGGTAGGCGCGAAAGATGAACCCTGACGCGTCAATCAGCGTGATGGTCGGCGGCCCAGAAGGGGGACCTGGCGCCGGCAAAACACCGGCTGACTTCTTGGTCGTCTTAGGCTCTGGCGCATGCCCGAAGAGGTCGCCCTGGCTCGTGCCGTTCATTTCCCGGGCTTAACGCCAGACCTCGTCCGAGTCGACCGTGACGAACGAACCGAAAAGCGCGTCAGGGATCCGACGCGCACGCCAAGTCGGTTTTCTTCTGGTCGACTTTCTCTTTGTGACCGTCGCCATCAACCGCGAACTCGAGCACGACATCGAGGTCTTTGCAGCTGCTGGCATTGGCCAGCCGGTCTTGGGCTTCTTTCGTGCACACGTTGGTGACCGCGCGCAGCAAGTCTGAGTTTCCCTTCCAGAACCTGAAGCCCAACTTCCAGACTTTGCAGGCCTGACGGCGATCCTGGCGATCCATCAGATCCTTGCCTTTGTTGTAACAGGCCATCGCCATGTCTTGCTGAATGTTGCGCCGGTAG